>JAZNLJ010000066.1:0-24378 GCA_045579005.1 Acutalibacteraceae bacterium
GCACAAAAAGCATAATAGGACTTGAGCATTTCGTCTGAATAGGGGTTCATAATAGCACCCGAAAGACCTTGCCACAAGGCAAGTGTGAAGAAATTACTGTTTATAATTTCACGGTTCGGCAGACCAAACGAAACATTTGAAACACCGAGAGAAGTGTGACAGCCCAACTCATTTTTTATGATATTAACTGCCTCAAGAGTTTCCTTGCCTGCGTTTTTATCTGCACTTATCGTAAGTGCAAGGGGGTCGAAAATAATATCCTTTTGGCTTATGCCGTATTCCTTGGCGGTCTCAAGGATTTTCTTTGCGATTTCAACTCTACCCTCGGCAGTTTCGGGTATACCGTTTTCATCAAGGGTAAGGGCAACCACAAGACCGCCGTATTTTTTGGCAAGAGGGAAAACGGCTTTCATAGACTCTGATTTGCCGTTAACTGAGTTAAGCATTGCCTTGCCGTTATATCTGCGCAAAGCACACTCCATTGCAACGGGGTCTGCTGTATCAATCTGCAATGGCAAATCTGTAACAGCTTGTAACTCGCACACCGCAGTTTCAAGCATTGAAACCTCGTCAACTTCAGGAAGACCAACGTTTACGTCAAGGATATGCACACCCTTTTCCTGCTGTGCAATACCCTCTTTCAGAATATAGTCGATATCATTATTTTTAAGTGCTTCTTTAAATCTCTTTTTGCCTGTTGGGATAATTCTTTCACCAATTAAAACAGGCTTTCCACCAAAGCACACGCTATGTGAATACGAAGAAACACAGGTGATATTTTTATCTATTACGGGTTGAACCTTAAAGCCTTCAACTTTATTTTTTACAGCTTTTATATAGTCGGGTGTTGTACCGCAACACCCGCCAACAGCCCTGACACCCTTAAGCACAAGGTTATAAACGTCCTCAGAAAACTCCTCGGGTAAGACATTAAAAACAGTTTTACCATCAACTACCTTGGGAAGCCCCGCATTGGGCTTGAGAACAACGGGAGTTGAGGAAAGCTCAAGATACTTCTCAACGATGGGGGTAAGTGCTTTAGGACCCAGTGAACAGTTTACGCCGATAGCATCTGCACCCATACCTTCCAAGAGTGCAATCATCGCAGATGGGTCGGCCCCTGTCATAAGCTTGCCGTCCTCACCGTAGGCATTTGAAACAAACACGGGTAAATTTGAATTTTCTTTCACCGCAAGAAGTGCCGCCTTTGTTTCAAGGCTGTCGTTCATTGTTTCGATAAAAAACAGCTCTGCACCGTATTTGACACCAAGTTTTACACTCTCGGCAAACACGTTGACCGCATCCTCAAAATCGAGGTCCCCATAGGGTTTGAGCATTTTGCCTGTGGGTCCGATATCAAACCCAAGCCACTTGGGCTGTGTGCCGATGCTTGTATCGCGGGCTTCTTTCAGGTTATTTAATGCTGCTGCAATAATTTCTTCAAGCTCATTTTTATTGAACTTAAGTGTATTTGCACCAAAGGTGTTAGCGCTAACAACGTTGCTACCTGCATCATAATAAGCCTTATGAAGGTCAGTTATTACATCATGATGAGTAATATTCCACCTTTCAGGTAACTCCCCTGATTTCAGTCCCTTTGCCTGAAGAATAGTGCCTGTACCACCATCAAGAATTATTAAATTATCCTTTATGTATTCACGAAGAGTCATTGTAATCACCCCAGAATATCAGAGAGATTTGATTGAATTTTTGCGGCAATGTCGGGCTTGTTCATTGAGTAGACGTGCACATTTGTGATACCGTTTGCGAACAAATCAATTATCTGATCGGTAGCATAAGCAATACCTGCCTGCTTCATTGCATCAGGTGAATAGCCGAATTTATCCACAAGACTTTTGAAACGTTGTGGCATAAATGAGCCCGAAAGTTTCATTGCTCTATCAACCTGATTGGCATTTGTAATGGGCATAATACCCGGTATAACCGGCACGGCAACCCCTGCTTCACGTATTTTGTAAAGGAAGTTGTAGAGCAGATTATTATCAAAAAACATCTGTGTGGTAAGGAATGAGCACCCCGCATCCACCTTCTCCTTAAGGTATTTTATGTCCTCATTCTGATTATTGCTTTCGGGATGAATTTCCGGGTAACAAGCACCACCTACACAAAAATCCGCACCGCTTTCCTTTATATCGTGTATAAGGTCAACGGCATGGCGGTATGCCCATTTGCTACGGTCGCCTTTTTCTAATTCAGGTGTAAGGTCACCCCTGAGGGCAAGCACGTTCTGTATACCAGCTTTTTTCATTGCATCAATACGTTCGGCAACAGTTTCCTTTGTAGAAGACACACAGGTAAGGTGCGCCACCATAGGCACGTTGTACTGCTCCTTGATATTCTTCGCAATATCAAGTGTATATTGACTTGTGCCTCCTCCTGCACCGTAGGTCACACTCATAAACGAGGGGTTAAGTCGGGCAATTTCCTCTGTTGCGGTTTTCACACTGTTAAAGGCTGTGTCTGTCTTAGGCGGGAAAACCTCAAAGCTCAGGGAGAGTTTCCCGTTGCTCAGAATGTCGGTAAGTTTCATAAAAGCACCTTCTTTGTAAATAATCAAATTTCCAATGCTGCTTCGATATATGACTTAAGGATATCTGTACCCTCGCCCTTCTCAGATGAGAATGGAATGATAACGAGCTCCTCGCCAAACTCTGCAAGCTCGTTTCTGAGAGCCTCTGTACGTTCTTTGTGCTGAGTTTTGTTAAGCTTGTCGCTCTTGGTAGCGGCAACTACGAAAGGAAGCTCCGCATCCTTTAAAAAGCGCATCATAATATAGTCATCCTCAGAGGGCTTGTGGCGCATATCAACAAGCTGAACAACAAGTTTTATATTACGGGGTGACTGAAAATAGCCTTCCATCATCTCCGCCCAACGGCGTTTTTCACCCTTGGCAACCTTGGCATAACCATAACCCGGAAGGTCAACAATGCGAACATCTTCAACCTTAAAAAAGTTAATGGTAATTGTTTTACCGGGCATTGAAGAAACCCGGGCAAGATTTTTACGGTTAAAAATTCTGTTAAGCATTGATGATTTGCCCACATTTGAACGACCTGCAAAAACAACCTCGGGTAAATCTGAGGGTGGAATCTGCTTCAATGTGCCGAACGCGGCTTCAAATTGGACTTTATTGTAATTCATATTATACCTCACGGCAATAAACGCCTTTGGAGCCCTTTTGTGACTCGGTTGTGTTTATTGACTTTTTATTATTACACTCTGCGGTCTTTTTGTTATCCGTGCATTTAAGCGGTGTAAGTGCAATGCTGAGCACCTCATCAAGGGTTGACACGGGAATAAACTCAATAGCCTTTTTCACACTTTCGTTTACCTTGTCAAGATCGGCACGGTTATCCTCGGGAATGAGAACGGTTTTCATACCATTCTTAAAAGCAGCAGTTGATTTCTCACGAAGACCGCCAATGGGTAACACTCTGCCCCTTAAGGTAATTTCACCTGTCATTGCAACTGTTTTAACAACAGCTCTGCCTGTAAGTGCGGATGCGAGTGCAGTTGTCATTGTAACGCCTGCAGAGGGACCATCCTTGGGTACTGCTCCCTCGGGCACATGAATGTGAATGTCCTTATTTTTATAGAAATCAGGGTCAATATTAAGCTCATCTGCCCTGCTGCGGATATATGTAAGAGCTGCCTTTGCAGACTCCTTCATAACGTCACCAAGTGAACCTGTAAGCTCCAGTTTACCTGTACCGTCAAGAACAGCAACCTCAATTTGCATCATCTCGCCACCGACAGAGGTCCATGCGAGACCGTTTGCCGCACCAATCATATCATCAAAATCAAGCTTTGATAATTTATACTTGGGTGCACCAAGATATTCCTCCAATGATGCCGGGTCAACCGTTATCCTACCCTCAAAGCCGTCGGCAAACTTAACCGCAACCTTACGGATAATCTTGCAAATAACTCGGTCAAGAGTGCGGACTCCTGCCTCCTTAGTGTAGTTGGAAATAATCTCGCGGAGTGCACCGTCTGTGAAACGAATCATTTTGGTGTTCATCCCATAATTCTTCACCTGACGGGGAACGAGATGTTTTTTTGCAATACTGAATTTATCCTCTGCCGTATAACTGTAAAGTTCAATGATTTCCATTCGGTCAAAAAGAGGCCCGGGAATACTTGAGGCATCATTTGCCGTTGTAATAAACAAAGCCTTGCTCAGATCAAAAGGCACGTCAATATAGTGGTCGGTAAAGGTGCTGTTCTGCTCACCGTCAAGCACCTCAAGGAGTGCAGATGAGGGATCACCCTTGTAATCGCTGCCCAATTTATCAATTTCATCAAGAAGAATAAGCGGATTCTGTGTCTCTGCCTGTTCAATAGCAGTAATTATTCTGCCGGGCATGGAACCGATATACGTTTTACGATGACCGCGGATTTCAGCCTCATCGTGAACACCACCCAGGGAAATACGAACATACTTTCTGCCCATTGCCTTGGCAAGTGATCTTGCAACTGATGTCTTACCAACACCGGGGGGGCCAACAAGGCAAAGAATCTGTGCATTTACATCAGGTGCAAGACGTTTCACGGCTATAAGTTCAAGAATACGCTCCTTCACATCTTCAAGCCCATAGTGGTCCTTATCAAGAATTTTACGAGCAGTGCTGACATCGAGCGAATCCTCGGTATAAACACCCCAGGGAAGGTTTGTTACACGCTCAAGATATGTACGTGAAACGTTTGCCTCGGGTGAGCCGGGAGTGGTCTTCACAAGCCTGTCACATTCCTCGAAAAGTCGTTTCTTTGACTTAGCGTCAATGGGAAGTGCAGTAATTTTATCCTTGTATTTCTGGGCCTCTGCAACAGGAGAATCGTCATCTCCGAGCTCCGTCGAAGCAACCTTAATCTGCTCACGAAGGTAATATTCGCGTTGATTTTTGTCCATGCGCTCCTGTACCTTATCCTGAATATCAAGCTCTATACCAAGAATTTCAGTTTCGCGTACAAGAATTTTGCAGAGCATTTCCGCCCTTCTGAGAACGTCAAGTTCCTCAAGAAGTGCTTGCTTGTCCTCAATGGGAAAATGGAAGTGACCTGCTATATTGTCAGTTGCAGTGCGAAGACTCTTTTCCTCAAGGATTGCAAGAAAAATCTCAGGTGCAATGCGAGGATTAACCGCAAGATAATTGTCAAAATTAGTTTTAAGAGCACGGAGCGTTGCCTCGGCAAGAGGATTATCCTGCTGAGGATGGAGTTCAGGCACACGCTGAACAACTGCCCTTAATGATATTTTTTCGCGACTCACTTCAGCAACACAAGCTCTGTAAAGACCTTCTACAACAATTTCAAAGCTGTTGCTGTCAGTTGAACCTGAAAGTTGTTTAATTTCCGCAACAACACCGATATCCCCTAAATCAGCAAACTTAGGGTCTTCAATGAGAGCGTCTCTCTGTGAAACAAGAAAAATCTTTCGGTTGTCGCTATCAACGGCAGAACGGATTGCCCGGATAGACTTGATTCTGCCAACCTCGAAACTTATTGTCTGCCCCGGGAAAATCACAAGGTTACGAAGGGCAAGGACTGGCAGCGTTTCGGGTTTGTAAATATTTTCTGTCATAAATTTCTCCTGAAATCAGTTAAAAATAAATATGGTATATATAGACTTAACGGGGAGTCAGATGTGACTCCCCTGTTGCTTTAATAATTAGACCGCTTTGTTATCGGTTTTCGGTTTTTTTACAAAAACGGGCTCACCCTTACCCTCAACAACTTCCGCATTGATTTTAACAACCTCGATGGAGTCGTCAGAAGGGACCTCATACATAATGGGGTTAAGCACACTTTCCATTATAGAACGAAGACCGCGGGCACCTGTTTCACGCTCAATAGTAAGCTCAGCCACCTTTCTTACCGCATCCTCGGTAAATTCAAGGTCAACCTTATCCATCTTAAGAAGGCTCTTATACTGCTTGAGAAGAGCGTTTTTGGGCTGAGTGATAATATTCACGAGACCGTCAACGTCAAGATTTTCAAGTGAGGTGATAACGGGAATACGACCTACAAGCTCAGGAATAAGGCCAAACTTCACAAGATCCTGAGGAATAACCTGTGAATACATATCCATAGCCTTAAGTTCGGATTTTGAATGAAGCTCACCACCGAAGCCAACAACAGATTTACCCATTCTGTCCTCAACAAGCTTTTCGATGCCTGCGAAAGCACCGCCACAGATGAAGAGGATTTTTGAGGTATCAATCTGAATAAACTCCTGCTGAGGATGCTTTCTGCCACCCTGAGGAGGAACGTTGGCAACAGTACCCTCAATAATCTTGAGGAGCGCCTGCTGAACACCCTCACCGCTTACGTCACGTGTGATTGATGTGTTCTCGGACTTTCTACCGATTTTGTCAATCTCGTCGATGTAGATAATGCCACGCTCTGCGCGTTCCATATCGTAATCTGCCGCCTGAATGAGTCTGAGGAGAATATTCTCAACGTCCTCACCGACGTAGCCTGCCTCGGTAAGAGTTGTAGCATCGGCAATAGCGAAGGGAACCTCAAGAATCTTTGCAAGGGTGGATGCAAGCAAGGTTTTACCAACACCCGTGGGGCCAAGCATAAGAACGTTACTCTTATTGATTTCCACATCGTCGGGGGATTTCATATATATTCTTTTGTAATGATTATAGACCGCAACACTGAGAACCTGCTTTGCCCTCTCCTGACCGATAACATACTCGTCAAGAGCCGCCTTGATTTCCATAGGCTTAGGAAGCTTTTTCGCAGGCTTGGGTGTAATTACCTTTTGCTTTGTGGGGATGCCCTCAACGATATCCATACACAATTCAACACATCCGTCGCAGATGTAGACACCGGGGCCTGAAATCAATCTTTCAACCTGATCCTGTGTCTTGCCGCAAAAGGAACAACGGACTTTCTTTTCATCATCTCGTGCCAAAAACAGCACCTCCGGTTAATATGAGAAGTTATCTTTTCTCAATAATTTTATCAGCAAGACCGTACTCTACAGCTTGCTCTGCAGTGAGCCAATTATCACGTTCTGTATCAACGAAGATTTCTTCGATTGTCTTGCCTGTGTTCTCGGCAAGAATTTTATTAAGACGCTCTTTTGTGCGTTTTATGTGATCTGCGGCAATAAGAATCTCAGTTGCCTGCCCCTGTGCACCGCCAAGGGGCTGATGAATCATAACCTCGGCATTGGGGAGAATATATCTCTTACCCTTTGTGCCTGCTGAGAAAAGGAACGCACCCATTGATGCAGCCATACCCATACAAATTGTAGAAACATCACACTTGATGTACTGCATTGTGTCGTAAATTGCGAGACCTGCTGTCACGCTGCCACCGGGGCTGTTGATATAAAAGCTGATGTCCTTTTCAGGGTCCTGCCCCTCAAGATAGAGAAGCTGTGCAACAACAAGGCTTGCAGTTGCATCATTAACTTCATCGGAAAGAACGATTATTCTGTCATTAAGAAGTCGTGAAAAAATGTCATACTGACGCTCTCCGCGGCTTGTCTGCTCAACAACGTAAGGTACAAGTGCCATAATAATGACCTCCTGAAACTAAAATTCAAGTTGATTATTGACTAAATTCTTAATTTTTAATCATCATTAAAAATCACATATACCGCCCCAGGTGTGAATCTGTGGCGGCATAATATGTTTTGAATTATTCAGCTGACTCTTCTGCTTTCTTCTTAGCAGGAGCTTTCTTTGCTGCAGGCTTCTTTGCAGGCTTTTCTGCATCGTCAGCCTCTGCCTTTTTCTTAGCGGGAGCTTTCTTTGCTGGCGCCTTCTTCTCTGCGGGTGCCTCTGCATCGTCAGCTTCAGCCTTTTTCTTAGCGGGGGCTTTCTTTGCGCCTGCTACTGCAGTTTCCTTAACAATATCCATTGCCTTTCTGCAACCAAGGTCTGCCTTAACATCCTCTGCAGAAACGAGAGATTTGATCTTCTCGATGGGCATATTGTAAGCATCTGCATATGTTTTAAGCTCTGTTTCGATATCCTCATCGCTGATTTCAATCTTTTCAAGCTCAACAATCTTCTCAAGTGCAAGACGAAGCTTAACCTGTTTCTCGGCGCCGTCCTTGTAACTGTCGCGGAGCGCGGCAATGTCCATACCGAGATACTGGAGGTACATCTCCATCTGCATACCCTGTGAACGGAGTCTGTAATCAAATTCGTTAATCTGATTATCGATTTCCTTCTCGATCATAACTGCAGGGATTTCTGCAACAACGTTATCAACAAGTGTGTCCATAACCTTGTTCTCGAAATCGCGGTCTGCTGCTGCTTCTTTTCTTGCTTTGATTTCTTCCTCAAGGCTCTTTTCGTAGTCAGCAATTGTATCGAACTCGCTAACATCCTTAACGAACTCGTCGTCGTACTTGGGAAGTTCTTTCTTCATAATCTTATGAAGCTTGATTTTGAACACAACAGGCTTACCTGCAAGTTCTTCTGCGCCGTAATCCTCGGGGAATGTTACGTCGATATCGAACTCCTCGTCAACCTTGTGACCGATAACCTGCTCCTCAAAGCCGGGAATGAAATTACCTGAGCCGAGCTCGAGGTCATAGCCCTCGCCCTTGCCGCCTTCGAATGCTTCACCATTAAGGAAGCCCTCAAAGTCGATAGTTGCGATGTCACCCTTCTTTGCAGCCTTGCCTTCAACAGCAACAAGCTTTGCATCCTTTTCAAGAGCCTTGTCAACCTCAGCCTTAACTTCAGCCTTCTTAACTGTAACCTTTTCCTTTTCAGCCTTAATGCCCTTGTATTCCTTAAGCTCAACCTCGGGTTTAACTGTAACCTTAAACTTGATTGTGAAACCGTTTTCGCTCATATCAATGATTTCATCATCATAGGGAGCAGCAACAGGATTGATGCCTGCTTCCTTAACTGCAGCCTCGTAAAGTGCAGGATACTCTGCATCGATTGCATCATACCAGAAAGCCTCTTTGCCGTAGTATGTTTCAATAATGTGCTTGGGAGCTTTGCCCTTACGGAAGCCGGGAACGTTGTATTTACCCCTTGTTTTTGTATAAGCCTTTGTAACTGCAGCCTTAAAAGCATCACCCTCAAGTGCAATTTCAACCGCATATACGTTAGTTTCGATTTTTTCGCAAGACTTTAACATTTGAATAACATCCTTTCATATTGCGAACATAATTTTTACCGAGATATTATATCACAACAATATTTGTTTTTCCACCATATTTTTAAAAAAGTTCCATATTTTAGTAAAATATATGGATTTTTGCAGTAAACTTGGTAATTTTTATAAAAATCATTCAACAACAGACGGTATCAGGCGGGGTACGAACTGTAAATAGTCCGCAGAAACGAGCCTGAATGCAATACCGTCGGAGTCAATACAGGCGCAACCCGGAGCCACAAAGCCGTGGAGATGACCGAAGAAGCACCTTTTCACAGGGAATTCGGGAAGCACATCAAGAAGCTCGTCGCAACGCTGCACCTCGTTAACAGGCGGATAGTGGAGAAATGCAAGAATTTCACCGCCAAGCTCCTGTGCCGCCTTAAGTGAGGCACGGAGTCTGCCCGCTTCGCGGAGAATCACCTTATGCACATCACCCTCGGAATCGTCATAAAACCAACCTCGTGTGCCCGCAATGGCAAATCCCTCTACCCTGTAAGCATTATTGTGAATAATCTTTATGGTGTCAAAATGATTTTCCTCGAGAAATTTCTTCATCTTTGACATTGTGTTCCACCAATAGTCGTGGTTGCCCTTTATGATATACTTGGTGCCGTTGAGCTCGTTGAGAAAGGCAAAATCCATCTTCGCCTCATCAAAGTTCATTGCCCAGGAAATATCGCCTGCAACTACAACACTATCGCCCTCACCAACAACATTATTCCAATTGTTGCGAAGCCTGTCGGTGTAATCAGACCAACCCTTGAAAACATCCATGGGCTTATTGACGGAAAATGACAGATGAGGGTCACCGATAACAAACAAAGACATCTTAAATACCCAACATCTCAAAGACAACGTCTGCCATATTCTCTTTGGACGTTACCTTTGTAAATCTTACCGCTTTACCCTTAAGTGCTGAAAGCTGTTCAGGGGCTTTGAGGGATGAAATTTCTTCAAGCGCATTTACTGTGCTGAATTCGTCAGCATAGTCCTTCTCACCCTCAACTGCAGAAAGAACTGCCTTTGAGAACTTGAAGGGTGATGCAGTAGATGCAACCACAACAGGTGTTGTATCCCCTGTTTTATCAATGTAAGAATCGCACACATCAAGCGCTACCGCAGTATGAGTATCTGCAAGATAGCCGTAATCCTTATAAACTCTGCTGATGGTTTCCTTTGTCTTGATGTCGTCACAGCAGCCTGCAACGAAGAGAGACTGAATCTGCGCCTTAACGTCATTATTTACCTCGTACTTGCCGTTCTCCTTAAGCTGAGTAAACCAATCGTTGATAACTGCACTATCTCTGCCACAGAGGATATAAAGGAGTCTTTCAAGATTACTTGAAATAAGGATATCCATTGAGGGAGAAACTGTTGTGAAGAAGTCACGATTTCTGTCATAAACACCTGTTTCGATGAAATCTGTAAGGACTTTGTTTGCGTTTGATGCACAAATAAGCTTATTTACGGGAAGACCCATTTCCTTTGCGAAATATGCGGCAAGAATATTACCGAAGTTACCTGTGGGAACAACGATATTGATTTTGTCACCGTACTTAATTGAGCCGTTGTTTATCATATCGCAATAAGCTGATACGTAGTAAACAATCTGCGGTGCAAGTCTGCCCCAGTTAATTGAGTTTGCAGATGAGAAAACAAGATTGTTCTGTTCAAATCTGTCGAGAATTTCTTTATTTGTAAAGATATTTTTAACACCTGTCTGACAGTCGTCAAAGTTGCCGTAAATTGCACAAACACCAACGTTGCCACCCTCCTGAGTGGTCATTTGGAGTTTCTGCATGGGGCTTACACCATCATTGGGATAGAACACGAGAATACGTGTGCCGGGAACGTCTTTAAAGCCTTCAAGTGCAGCTTTACCTGTATCACCTGATGTAGCAACGAGGATAACAATCTCCTTATCCTTAAGATTTTTCTTTGCAGAAACCGTAAGGAGATAAGGTAAAATCTGAAGAGCCATATCCTTGAAAGCGCAAGTGGGTCCGCGGAAAAGTTCAAGAATATTAACGTTATTGTGAACATTAACAACAGGGGCAACAAATTCGGAATCAAATTTGCCGTCCTTATATGCACCCTCCACACAATAATCAAGTTCTTCCTTTGTGAAGTCTGTAAGGTAAAGTCCGAGCACCTTTTTAGCGCGTTCCTTATAGTTCACACCGCAGAGAGCCTTAATTTCATCAGCGCTGAGCTGAGGAATACTCTCAGGGATATAAAGACCGCCATCGGGCGAAATACCATCAGCAATTGCCTTAGATGCTGTAACCTTTACATTATTATCGCGTGTTGAAGTAAAAAACATAAATAGTCACTTCCCTCTGAAAAAAGTCGCATTACTGCATTATCGATTTATTTTATCAAAGGGTTAAATAATTGTCAAGGCAAAAAGGGATATTCCGTACTGCCTGTTGTAAGGAAATTGGCGATTTTAAGAAATGAGCCGAATATGCTCAACTCACCCACCTCTTCCGAGGCGGTTATTTTGTACTCTCGACACTTTTTGCCGTCAATGAGAACAGAAACGTTACCGAGAGTCTGACCCTTGATTACAGGTGCCTCCACATCGGCGCAAAGATCTGTTTTCACCTCAACGGCACTCTCCTGCCCCTTTTTTATGAGTACAGGTGAAAGCGTAGGAATTTCTGGTATAACAACATCTGTTTTCCCTTTTATTACATTAACGGGATAAATAGTTGAACTGTCAACAACAGGAGTAAAAAGCGTATAGTTACTGAAGCCCCAGCTAAGCATTGCTTTGGCGGTTTCAAAGCGGTCCGTACTGTTAGCACTACCCATTACAACAGCGACAAGGTGAATTCCGTCACGCTTGGCACTTGCAGAAACGCAACACCCTGCCTTGGCGGTTGTGCCGGTCTTAAGTCCGGTGGTGCCGTCATAGAAACGAACAAGTTTGTTTGTATTCACTAATTCTGTTTTGCCGCTACGAAGTGAATCCATCCACACGGTTGTATACTTTGTAATAAAATCGTGTTTAAGGAGCTCACGGGACATTATGGCAATATCGCGGGCGGTTGTAAGGTGCTCATCCGTTGTGTCATCAAGTCCCGTGGCATTTACAAAATGTGTGTTTTTCATACCAAGTTCCTTGGCACGTGAATTCATAAGCGATATAAAAGCACTTTCGCTACCCGAAACGTATTCACCAAGAAGTGTGGCGGCATCATTTGCGCTACCTATGGCTGTTGCACGAAGAAGCTCGTCAACGCTCATACTCTCCCCCGGCTCAAGCCAAATCTGTGAGCCACCCTTTGAGGCGGCATTATCGGAGCAGGAAACCTTATCTGTAAGGGAGATTTCCTTTCTGTCAACAGCCTCGGCAACAAGGAGCATTGTCATTATCTTGGTAACGGATGCAGGATACAGTTTCAAATCAGGGTTATACTCCATCAAAACCTCACCTGTGGAAACCTCTATCAAAACAGCAGACTTCGCCTTTATTTCCACTGGCAGTTTTTTGAGTGCTTCGTCATTTGTTGCAGAGGCAGTAAAATCCTCAGGGAGAGTTATTTCCTCCTCACCCTTTACAACAGAGACACCATTAACACCTATCGCACAGAAACCAAAAACAAACACAACCGATAATATAAACACAATAGTTTTAGAAACAAAAAAATTTCTCATATACTTCACCTCGGTGAAATATATGAGAAATGAAATTATATTATACTTATTCACATACAAGGCAAACCCAACCGTTTTCCTCGATACGCTCACGCACGATGAGTCCTGCATTTTGAAGTGCTGAAACAACCTCGTCTGCACGTGAATCAATGATACCCGAAGCGACAAACTTTGCGCCCTGCTTCATAAAGGCTCTTACCTGAGTGCTGAAAAGGATGATTATATCTGCAACGATATTGGCAACAACAACGTCGTATTTTTTCGTTACCTTATCTGCAAGGTCACCGCAAACAAACTGAAGCGCGGGCTCGGTGAGACCGTTCATTTTGCCGTTCTCTGCGGCAGTTTTAACTGCCAAGGGGTCGATATCAACACCAAAGCCCTCACTTGCACCAAGCAGCATAGATGCAATGGCAAGAATACCGCTGCCGCAACCGATATCGAGAACAGTGTCTCCCTCATCTATAATCTTATCAAGGGTTTCAAGGCAAAGACGGGTTGTTTCATGAGTGCCTGTGCCGAAAGCTGCACCCGGCTCAATGTTGAGCACAACTCTGTTACCGCTGTCATAATCATCAATCCATATCGGTCTTACAAACAATCTTTCACCGACAGGTGTAGGCTTGAAAAAGGCCTTCCATTTGTCTGCCCAATCATCTTCACTACATCCGTCTGTTTCAATATTGAATGTGATACCCTCGGCAGAAAGACGTTCAGAAATAAAGGAAACTGCCTCAGCAGGGTTATTCCCCTCTTCAATATAGATATGGATAATTGACTCGTTACGATTCTTTTCAAGCAAGTCCTCATCAATCAAATCAATATGAGCAATTTCCCACGCACCCTGCTCAAGGTCCGAGTAATCTTCAATATAAATTCCGTAAGGCACTGTCATTACCGCAATGCCCGAGGCGCGCTCAGTATCACCTGTGGAAACGAATATTTTAACCTCTGTGTAATTCATAAATAACCTCAATATTTATTGTGTACGTCTTCGGCAAAGCAAAGGCAATCCTTAAGTTCGATAACCTGACCATCGTCAAGAATAGCCTTACCGCTCATTCTGCCGAAAACCTGATGCTGGTCTGTGATGATAAATTTAATATCAATCTTGGCAGCTCTGTCAAGAATGGGCACGAAGTCCATTTCAAATCTGCCGTCACTTGACGTAAATGTCCATGGGTCTGTATAGCCTGACTTCGGTATATTAAAGGTAACGTCGTCAAGCTTGTGTGCCTTGCCGTCATAGAAAAGGATGTTTTCACTTGCAGCAGTAGTATCACCGAAGCCGTAGCCGATGTTAAAGCCAAAGGGCTTGCCGTTAACAGTCATATTACCGGAGCCCCAATACCAGGTATTGTCATAGGTCCACACACCGCGACCCCAGTCAAGTGTACCGTAGTCAATTTCGGGATTAAGCTCGTAAGTTTTTCCGTCGAATTCAATTGTGCCCGATGCACGCATACAGTTAATTTTCTGATTATAATAGAATGCTGTTTTTTTCTCCTTCCAGGGTGTGGCAATAACCATTGTATCCATGGGAGGCTGAGAAAGAGTGATTGAGCACCTGAGGGGCTTTTCGCCCATAAAGTTCTTGTAATCACAGTAGATCGAGCGTTTGTCCTTTTCTGCTACAAACCGCATATCAAGGCGCTTATCCTGATACTTTGTTATTCCTGTTTCACTTGTTGCGGGCAGATTAAACTTGCCCATAGGGAAGAAATTGAGGATAGTCTCGGTGTGTTCCCAAGGGTTATCACCCAAATCAAGGAATGATGCACTCTGCAGACCGATATAGCCATCATCGGAGATAGTGAATGCAAGAGCAATATTGTGCTCATTTGACACAACAAGGTAATAATCCCACTCTTTAATACGAAACTTGGGGGCTTTCACATCCTTGCGGTCATATTTTTGCACAAGGCTCCTTGACCAACCCGGTTCACGGAGTGAGCCATCTTCCTTCAAAAGTGACTGTACGTTTGTAACCTCGTGATTTCTCATAAATCAACCCTCCATTATATTTGCCTTAGGCTCTACATCCACTCTACCGTGGTTGTAGAGTTTACGATTATCAAGCATCCAGAGTCTGCCTGTAAATTCACCATTTTTTACATCCTTTACCGCATCAGCCATCTCATAAATATTGGCATCAAGAAGGTCAAGCTGTGAAAGAATTTCTGCCTCAATAAAAGCAGGTCTTACCGCGGCACCGAATTCAAGCTTGCCGTGGTGTGAAATGAGCATATGCTGTAAAAGATACTTTGTTTCCGGTGTAATACCCAACTCATCACACTTTCTGCCTACGTCCTCTGCGCCCATAACAAGGTGACCGAGGAGCATTCCTTCAAGGGTATGTCCGTCAACAACACCTGCGGGGTTGAGACTATATTCACGGAGCTTTGCAATATCGTGAAGAATTGCACCTGCAAGCAGTAATTCGCGGTCAATTGAGGGATAAATACTGCACACGCACTCTGCGAGACGGACAATCGAAAGCGTATGATAAAGAAGACCGCCTGTCATAGCGTGGTGGAGTTTTTCCGCTGCAGGGAATGTAAGAAGCTGTTCCTTGTTATCACCAAGCATTGCGAGAACAACGCTTTTGATTTCTTCGTCTTTAAAGTCCGCAACTAATCTCACGATAACGTCAAGCATATCGTCACCGGCAAAGTCTGCCGATTTCACGAAATCTGCCATATTAATATTATCGTTTACATCTGTTGGACGGATACGCTGAACGATAAGCTGGTCGTTGCCGTTGTACTGCTGAAGGTTACCGCGGAATTTGATAACACTGTTCACAACAGGCATAGGAGTTACCGCCTCGCGGTAATCCCACATTTTGGCATACACCTCACCCTCATTGTCACTGAGGAGAATATCAAGGTAAAAGGTGCCGTTTTTAGCACTTTTTTTGTCACAGCTTTTCACAAGACCGAAGCCCTCTACCATACCGGGCTTTTCACAAGGGATATATTTCATATTAAACCTCACTATCTAAAATTGTTCTGACTACATAAGAAGTCATCATATAACCTGCAACAGGCGGCACAAAGGACATCGAGCCGGGCTCGGAAGTGTGAGTCTTAACAGGCTCCTCCTTTGAATATACAACTGTTAATTTATTTATCCCCCTGTTTCTCAGCTCGCGTCGCATTACCCTGGCAAGGGGACACACGCTTGTTTTTTTGATATCGGCAAGTTCAAGCATCTCAGGATGAAGCTTATTACCTGTACCCATTGAGGAAATAACGGGAACATTCAATTCATCAGCACGGGTGATAAGCTCTAACTTTGCAGTTACGTTATCAATGCAATCCACAATAAAGTCATACTGCGAAAGGTCAATTTCACAGGCAGTTTCGGGGAGATAAAACAAATCATATTTGTGTATCTTCACATTGGGATTTATGCTCAGCAGCCTGTCTGCGGTAGCTTGTGTTTTGGGAAGTCCAACGGTACTTTCCGTTGCCATTATCTGACGGTTAAGGTTGGTTATATCAACAATATCCTTATCCACAATGCCGATTGTACCCACACCTGCACGGACAAGGCTCTCTGCAGCCGCACCGCCTACGCCACCGAGACCGAAAACTATCACAGAGCAATTATTCAATTTCTCGAGTCCGCCCTCACCTATTACACGTGCAGAGCGGGAAAAACGTTCGTCCATTTAATCACCCGTAAAACAACTTATAAAATAATTATAATATTCTGCGCGCGAATGTCAAATAATAAATAACAAAAAACCTTGAATATATTCGAAAAGGACATTATTTTATGAAAAAACGGATAATTTCCTTCCTTATGTGTATTAATCTGCTTGTTGTCCTGCTTTGCGGAAGATTATTTACAATTGCAAAGGAACCACAAAGTGCATCTGCAGAAAGTGGCACGAGAGTAAAAGAAATTGACACAAAACGAGGTATGATTTACGACAGAAACCTTATTCCGCTCGTGAATAACACTTACACTACAAAGCTACTTATACGACCCACAAACGAAGCACTTGCATTACTCAAAGCCAACAATTGCGACAACAGTATTATCGAGAACACCGTCAACGGATATTTCACAATTGCCGATGATTTTGGTAGTATCACATTGAAGAACAACGACGATATAAAAGCCGTAAAAACCTTTGAGAGATACAGTGACCCAACATTACTGCACGTTATCGGTTACATCGACCAAAGCGGAAAAGGTGTGTGCGGTATTGAAAAGCACTTTGATCAATACCTGACGGAGTGCGGAGGTACACTCTCTGCTGTATATACAACAGATGCTACAGGTCGAATGCTCCTTAATGAGGCTGTGGAAATCCGCAACGAGGGATATTACAGCAAAGAGGGAATTGTGTTGACTATTGATAAAAGAATACAGGCAATCACGGAAACTGCTCTTAAAAACAATGGAATAACAACAGGAACCGCAATAGTAACAGAAATCCGAAGCGGTGAAATTCTTGCCTGTGCATCACTGCCTGTTTACGACAGAGAACGCCTTGCAGACTACGTAAGCAGAGAAGATTCTCCTTTTATAAACAGAGCACTTACAGCCTACCCTCTCGGCTCTATATTCAAGATTGTAACATCTGCTGCAGCCCTTGAAAACGGAATTACACCGTCGGATTTTCACTGCACCGGAAGTATTATAAAAAGCGGAACGACGTTCAACTGCAGTAACCTTGAGGGACACGGGCATATAGATTTTAACGAAGCAATTGCAAAGTCCTGTAACCCATACTTCATTGAATCAGGTGTGAAAACAGGCGGTGAGAAAATACGTGGAACAGCTATGAAAATCGGCTTCGGGGTAAGCACAGATTTAGGCAACGGCTTAACCTCGGCAAAGGGTGTTATACCCGGCCCTGATGATTTGAACAGTGATGCCTCCGTGGGAAACTTTGCATTTGGTCAGGGTAAGCTGACTGCAACGCCCCTGCAGGTGGCATCACTTATGACAATTATTGCCAATGACGGCTTCAGCAAGGAGCCGAAGCTTATTGCAGGTTTTACTGATGATAGTGGCAATTTCACGCCTAACCTTGAAAGTCCGTCACGAGAAATTCTAAAAAAAGAAACCTGCCGGACACTAAAGGAAGCAATGAAAGACACGGTTAAAATCGGCACGGGAAAAACAGCATTCTCCTCTCTTTATACCTGTTGCACAAAGACTGCAACGGCACAAAGCGGACAATATAACCCTGACGGCACAGAGGTTATGTACTGTTGGTTTGCAGGCTTTTTCCCTGCTGAAAGCCCACGTTACGCTATATGTGTTATGAATGAAAACGGTGTATCAGGCGGTGGTGATTGCGGGCCTGTTTTCAAGGAGATTGCAGAAGCTATAATTGCACTTGAAAGGTCAAAAAACAAGCTACAATAACAGCACAACCGACCCTTATTAAGGGTCGGTTGCTTCTTTTTGCTATTGGCGTTTAGCATCTATTTTTCCACGGGTCAGAAAGTATATGGCGTTTATACATCTGCGCCCGGTTCCGACTAAAGAAAGAAATATTTTCCTTTCCTTTGACTGTATAATAACACAACAATGTTGTGTCCACATTGTGAAAATGTTAATAATCTGTTAACATCACAGAAACATTTGTTCCGCTTACACCTAAAGCCTAATAGCGTGATTGTTTCTGTGCTGCTAAGATTATACTTATCGCGAAACATTTCTTTAATCTTGCTTTTCGCATTCTGCTTTTTGCATTACATCAAGCACCCTTTGTGCCCCAAGAAGCACACCGATTTTGCCGCTGTGGAAATTGAGACCGCCCTGGAGCCATACTGCGTAGGGCTCACGCAAGGGTGCATCGGCTGAAAGCTCTATTGACGAGCCGTTTGTGAAAGCGCCTGCCGCCATAATTACCTGACTATCATAGCCGGGCATATCCCACGGCTCGGGCACAACGTAGCTGTCAACAACAGAGCCACTCTGAAGCCCCTGACAGAAGGCAATAAGCTTTTCAGGAGTTTCAAGCTTAAGGCATTGTATAATATCTGCACGTTTTTCGTCGTAAGACGGTGTTACACCATAGCCCATTTCTTCGAAGAGTGCGGCACAGAAAACTGCAACCTTAAGAGCTTCACCTGTAACGTGGGGTGCATTGAAAAGACCCATAAATATATCACGATTATTACCGAGGGTTGCACCCACTTCCCTGCCCACACCGGGAGTTGTCATTCTGTATGTACAAAGCTCAACCAAATCTTTTCTTCCGGCAATATAACCGCCGCACTTTGCAATACCGCCACCGGGGTTTTTGATAAGCGAGCCTGCAAAAAGGTCAACTCCTGCCTCAGAGGGCATATTGTACTCGGTAAATTCACCGTAGCAATTGTCAAGCATAACAAAAGCTTTGCTCTGACATTTTACTGTATCAACAAGTTTTTTGATATCACTGTGTAATAACGTGGGTCTGAGGCTATAACCCCTTGAACGCTGAACATATACGGCTTTATATGATTTCTCCTTAAGTGCCTTGGAGATGCCGTCATAGTCAATTGCGCCGTCCTCCTTGAGGTCAACGATATCGAACTCAACACCGAAATCCTTAAGTGAGCCCATTCCCTCGCCTGTAAGACCGATTACGGAGTGAATTGTATCGTAAGGTGTACCTGAAACACAAAGCACACTGTCACCGGGACGGAGCACACCAAAAAGCATTACCGCAAGGGTATGAGTGCCACTTGCAAAGCTATGGCGGATGATTGCATCCTCTGTACCAAAAATCTCGGCAGTTAATTCGTCGAGCACCTCTCTGCCCCTGTCACCATAGCCATAGCCCGTTGAGGCAGTGAAATGAGATTCACTCACACCGTTATTTATGAATGCCTTAAGCACCCTTTGTTGATTAAACTCTGTTAATTTGTCGATTTCGAAAAACTGCTCACGGCATTTTGCAAGAGCCTTTTCTGAAAGAGCACTTATTTCATCGTTGAATTGAAAGAAAGCCATATTACATTTCCTCTCGTATATAAAGGCTATCAATTACCTGAAAGCCTGATTTTTCATAGAAGTTCACTTTATCCTCGTTACACCACAAATAAGCGATTTTAACACCTTTGTTATGCAACTCATCCAAAAGTCCGTCAACACACTTTTTTGCTAAACCCTGACCTCTGAATTGGGGTTGTGTGAAAACCCCTGCGATTATGCCACTGTCACCATATATGCAAGGTGCAACGGCACAACTGCAACTATCCGCTGTGATGACACCACAAGCAAAGCCGTCATTGACTCTGCGAGAAAAATCTGCAAACCAAATGTCAAATCTGTCATTTTCTTCTGACAAAAGTCTATGCAAATCTATATACTGACTCATTTTCCAAGTAGGTGAAGTAATCTGCAAAGCACCTGTACCGCAAGGCTCAGTAGCTGTTTTTAAGAGTGGAATACTTCTGTAACCGTCACCCAAGAAAATGTTACTCAAAACTTGTCCGATATGAAGAAAGGACAGAAAGCTGTTCATTTCCTCACGTGAAAATATGTCATCTATTACACAAACTGTGGCACACCCGTTTTTCACTGATATAAGTGATTTTATTTTTTCATTTTCGCTCTGCGCATAAACACCGTCAATTTCAGATATTGAATATCTGAAATCCGCATAAAACAACGGTAAAAGCGGCGATGAAACGCCGCTTAGCATACCTGTGTCGGTTAATTTTTCAATCATATCTCGCAGCCGCCGTGGCTTCTCACCTTGAGTATGTAGCAGGAATTTTCACCGAGAATCTTTGACATTGCACCAACGAACTCGTCAGTAATCTCAACAGGAACGAAAGCCTGAATTGTACCGGCAAAGCCACCGCCGTGAACTCTGTAAGCACCCTTACCCTTAAGGAGCTCCTCTGCAACGCAAAGTGCAAGTGCAACAGGCTGTTCCTTAGGGTTAGTAAGTGTAAAGCAGTTCTGATTGTACATATACGATGATTTACCGCTTTCAATAATTGTAGCCTTGAAGGACTCAAAATCGCCATCGGAGAGTGCACCTGCAAGGCGTTCAACACGTTTATTCTCATTATAGAAGTGAATTGCGCGCTCAACGGCTCTATCACCGGTTTTCAGACGGATATCACCTATGTTTGCCATAACATCGCTCTCTGCAACCTGACGAAGGACAGGCTTACCGAAGAACTCTGCCACAGAGTTCATTTCAAGACGGATTGCAGCATAATCATCTGTGAGATCTGCGTGGTCTCCGCCTGTGTCGATAATGCAGAGATTGTAGCCGTGCTTGGCAATATCAAAATCAACCTTTTCAATTACGGGCTTTGCAGTATCCTCGAAGTCAATCTTAACAAAGCCGCCAACCGAACAAGCAGTCTGGTCCATAAGACCGCAAGGCTTTTTAAAGAATACATTTTCTGCATACTGCGAAATCTGTGCGATTTCAACCGCGCTGATTTTGCCGTCATTGTAGAGGTAATTGAGAATTGTACCGATAAGCACCTCATAAGCTGCAGATGATGAAAGACCTGAGCCTGAAAGCACAAGTGAAACCATTGAAGCATTGAAGCCACCGTAGTTATAACCAAGCTCCTTGAAGCGTGCACATACACCGCGGATAAGTGCGGCCGAAGTACCTGCCTCACTGTCAACAACCTCAAGACAAGCAGTATCAATTACGAGGGACTCATAACCCTGTGAATTAACACGAATAATGCCGTCGTTAGTTGCTTCAACCGCTGCAACTGCATCAAGGTTAACCGCTGCAGCAAGAACCTTACCGTTGTTGTGGTCTGTGTGGTTACCACCAACCTCAGTTCTGCCGGGTGCTGAGAAAAAGCGCACATCTGCACCTGCACCGAAATCATTTTCATAAGCATCAAAGAGAGCCTCATAACGACTCTGCTGTGCGGATGCCTCATCACCGTAAACAACGGCAAGTCGGCTCAGAAATTCCTGTGAATTGATGTCTGATTTTTTCATACTTGATTTTCCTTTCGTATTTTGCTCGTTCCGAGCAAAGCATCTAAAAGCAACAGCGAAATACCGCTGATAATAAACAATACAATAAAAGGTGCCGTAAACTCGGGAGTAAACGGGTTAAAGATATTCTCACCGACATAGCTCCACATAAGCACTCTCGGGAAAAAGCCCAGGAGTGAATACATAAGAAATGTGCTCAGCTTCATCTCCGTAGCACCATAAACACGGCTGACAGTACCCACCGGAAAGAAGGGCATAAAGCACATAACAGTGAGCATCCATTTGTTGCCGTCGCCCTTCAAATCCATAAAATCGGTAACCCGACGGGATTTACCTGCAAGCTTGTGTGCTTTTCCTCCCCCGCGTTTGTCTCCCCAGTAGAATTTAATTGAGCACATAAGCATCAGACCGAGGGCATTAATAACAACTGCCACGGGTGTAGGGAAAACCATACCGCAACTGATAAATATCACCGAAAACGGTAATATGGGCAACAGACTTCTGCTCAGGAACAATGCAATAATTATAAAAAGTGCCGACCATCTGCTAAAGCTTGCAACGTACAATTCAATCTGTGTAAACCAATTGCTTATATCGAGCAGGCTTTTCTGTATCGCAGGCAGGGTGAACACGTAGGTTATAACAACAAGTGCCACGGCAACCGAAAAACACACGACGGCAGATATTTTGAACGCCTTGCGCTTTTTGGGTGGGGTGACTGACTGAACTTGCTTCAAAAACTCACTCCGTTCGGGATAATACTGTTATTTTATAACAATATGACAATAAGGTCAAGTAAAATGTTGTAATCAAAAATATTGAAACAATAATATATTTAGTGTATAATATTTTCGGTGATTTTATGAATAATAAATTTAAAGCCGTAATTCTTGACGGCTATACAGAAAACCCGGGCGATTTATCATGGGACGGAGTACGCGAGCTTGTCGATCTTACTGTTTATGACCGCACACCGCAGGAGCAAGTTGTTGAGCGTGCTCAGGGTGCTGATATTGTTATTGTCAACAAGGTTGCACTTACCAAAGAGATTATCGACCAATTACCCGACCTTAAGTTTGTTTCCACACTTGCAACAGGCTTCAATCAGATTGACGGCAACGCATTGAGAGAAAGAAACATCCCCCTCTCAAACATTCCTGCATATTCAACAAACGCAGTAGCACAGATGGTATTTGCCTTCATTCTTGAACTTATCAACAAAACTGCTCACTACACAGAGGATGTAAAAAAGGGCAATTGGACAAGTTGTCCTGATTTCTGCTATTGGAACAGTCCCCTTTACGAGCTTGACGGCAAAATTCTCGGTATTATCGGATTTGGAAAAATCGGCAAGAGAGTATCCGAGATTGCAAAGGCTTTCGGTATGTCTGTAACGGCATACACTCCCTCGGGCAGGAAAGACAATGCAGACGACGTTACCTTTACGGATATGGATACGGTACTCAGAAATGCAGATGTTATTTCCGTTCACTGTCCACTCACTCCCGACACAGCAGGTCTTATCAATAAGGATTTTATCAGCAAACTGAAAAAAAGTGCATATATTATCAACACGTCACGCGGTTCTGTTGCTAACGAGCAAGATATCAGGAATGCTCTTGTAAACGGTGATATTGCAGGCTACGGGACAGATGTTCTGTCAACAGAGCCACCGAAGAGTGATAATCCCCTGCTCACTGCCCCAAACTGCCTCATAACTCCCCACATTGCCTGGGCAGCTTATGAAACAAGACTCAGACTTATGGGAATACTCGAGGATAACGTAAGAGGTTTTATAAACGGAGCAACGGTTAATGTTGTAAACTGACAACTGTTTAAATTCCGTATAGAAAATGACTTATTTTTTTACTTCAGACCAAGGAATTTTTTGGCAATATGACAAATCTTTCAAATACAAGTTAAAATTATGTCAAAGTTGTTGCATTTATTCTGTTTTGTGGTAAAATGATAAAGGTTAAAAACAAACAATTTTATTTGGAGGTAATTCAAATGTCAGTTAAAGTTGCAATTAACGGTTTCGGTCGTATCGGCCGTCTCGCATTCCGTCAGATGTTCGGCGCTGAGGGTTACGATGTAGTAGCTATCAACGACCTTACAAAGCCCTCAATGCTTGCTCAGCTTCTTAAGTATGACACAGCACAGGGTGGTTACTGCGGCAGAATCGGCGAAGGTCTCCACACAGTTGAGGCTGACGACGAAGCAGGTACAATCACAGTTGACGGCAAGACTCTTAAAATCTACGCTATGGCTAACGCTGCAGAGCTTCCCTGGGGCGAGCTCGACGTTGACGTTGTTCTTGAGTGCACAGGCTTCTACTGCTCAAAGGACAAGAGCATGGCTCACATCAATGCAGGTGCTAAGAAGGTAGTTATCTCTGCTCCCGCAGGTAACGACCTTAAGACAATCGTTTTCTCAGTTAACGAGGACACTCTTACAGCTGATGACCAGATCATCTCTGCTGCATCTTGCACAACAAACTGCCTTGCTCCTATGGCTAAGGCTCTTAACGATTATGCTCCCATCCAGAGCGGTATCATGAGCACAATCCACGCTTACACAGGTGACCAGATGATCCTTGACGGTCCT
>JAZNLJ010000067.1:0-16591 GCA_045579005.1 Acutalibacteraceae bacterium
TTTCTTGGTCGGAGTGAGGTGATTCGAACACCCGACTTCTTCGTCCCGAACGAAGCGCTCTACCAAACTGAGCCACACCCCGATGTGTGTTTTTATTAAATTTTTTGTTTTTCTGTTTGTGGGATGTTATGTGGTCATTTCGTTTTTTTGAAGTATTTTTCAAAAATTCTGAAATGGTGTAATCCCAAGTGTATCAAGGCTTGTAGCGATTTTTGGGTTTTGGTCGAACCGTGGGAACTGCGTTTTCCCGAACGAAGCGCTCTACCAAACTAAGCCACACCCCGATATTAAATTGTAAAAGTTAGTTGGACGTTTTTTCTTACGAAAAAATCTTCGTCCCGAAGGTCGCGCTCTACCAAACTGAGCCACACCCAGAAAAAGATATTAATTTGTGAAAACATCACTCTTAAAGCGTAATGGAATGAGTGAGTTTATTACAATTAACTCTTGCGGTACCCAAAGAAATCATCGTGCTGTTCGCTTTCTCGATTTCTTTGACCGCTACGCCATTTCGCATTCCCTACATCCGCCACCGGCGGCGGTCGTGCTCAATGCTACCAAACTGAGCCACATTTCAATATATGACTGTGCTATTATACATTATATGTTCCGCATAATCAAGTATTAATTGAATAAATTTTTCAAGGCAAAGAAAAACACCTGTTAAACCGTAATACGAATTGACAGGTGCATCTCCATTATTTCTCGTTTAGTTACTTTTTCCTTTTGCTTGTCACAGGAGCCATAGGTGGAATACCTGTGTTTGTGAATTCAACGTATGCATCGCAAACTTTTTTGCGCCCATTGTTGCAGAAGCCGAGACAATCAGCGCAACAATACTTGTAGGTGTACCTGTGGTTGCTATGCTTATAACCGAGCCGATACCGCTCCATATTGCCATAATAAGAGGAAAAATTCAATTTTTAAATCATAAGTATGCCGACAACAAAAAATACCATAAGGTCAACTGCGCAGATATAATTGCCGTTAACCGGCAATACAAGTGCAAGTGCTGCTGAAATGAAAGCCGATAATCATTATCGCCTTATAGCTACTCTTCACATCCTTATCAGCATATTTTTCAAAAAATTCTTCCTCAGAAATATCTGTGCTGACAGGTAATCCGAAAGAAGTTTGAACAGGTACACCCTTAGGTGGAACAAACTGTTGAGGAGCCTGATACATAGGCTACTGTACAAGTGGCTGATATTCAAGCTATGCAGGTGCCTGATAAACGGGTTCATCGTAAGCAGGTGCAACAGGCACTCAGCGGAAACAACGGTTCGTTCGGATATCTAAGACTTAACCGCACTATTATCAAACATATACTGTGTTTTTTCATCTGCTACGGGAGTAATCTCGTTAGGTGTGCCGCATACTGTACAAAACCTTGCCCCATCCACACCGCAATTTTTACATATCGTAAGAAAACCTCTTCCCAAAAACCTTATTTATCATATACCAGATGCATATATATTCTAACATACACAAATGTATTTACTGTTATTTTCACCTAAACGCAGCCACCATATTTGTGCACTTTTGACACGTATTTTTCTTGCTTATACTTTTTGATTATAATATAATTTATTATGTATGAATATGCGGAAAGGCGGCGCATTTTTTTGAATATTATTGTTGTTGGAATCGGCAAGGTCGGTTACACAGTTGCTGAGCAGCTTGCCCAGGAAGATCATGACATCATTATAATCGACACAGAGGAAAGCGTAATAAATGACACCTTGCAGGATATTGACGTTATCGGTGTTATCGGAAACGGTGCCACTTCAAAAACACTTATAGATGCAGGTGTCCGTGAAAGTGATATGGTTATTGCCCTTACAGGCAGTGACGAGGTCAACATTCTTTGTTGTCTTCTTGCAAAAAAGCTTGGGGCGTCACACACCATCGCACGTGTGAGAAATCCTCAATACAGTGGTGACCTGCACATCATCAAGGACAGTCTTGGTCTTACTATGGCAGTTAATCCCGAGCGAGAGGCTGCCGCAGAATTTCTCAGAACACTTGAATTTCCGGTTGCTCGTAACGTAAGCGTCTTCGGTCAGGGCAAGGTTGATATTCTCAGCTTTGTTGCAAATAAAACCTGTAATCTGATAGACAAGCCCCTTAAAGATTCATTTGCAAAAATCAAGACTCCCGCGCTCGCCTGTGCTGTTGAAAGAGGCAATGAAGTATTCATTCCCGACGGTAACTTTGTAATCCGCGAAAACGATACTATCGCAGTACTCACTTCTACAAAAACCGCATCAGATTTTTTCAAAAAAACGGGATTTAAAGCAAACGATATCAAAAACATTATGATCATTGGCGGCGGTAAAATCTCTGTTTACCTTGCAAAGCTTCTTAACCACATAAACGTTAACACAACAATTGTTGAAAAGGACCTTGAGGTTGCAAAGAACCTTAGCACTATCCTTGATAATATCAACATAGTTCACGGTGACGGCACAAATCGTTCACTTCTGCTCGAAGAAGGTATCAGGGATGCAGACGCTTTCTGTTGCCTTACGGGTATTGACGAGGAAAACATCGTTCTCTCACTCTTCGCCAAAAGTGTTAATCCCAGTGTAAAAACAATTGCCAAGGTCAACCACACACTTTTCCGCGAGGTCCTCAAGACACTTGACATCGACAGCGTTATTTATCCGAAATTCATTACTGCGAATATTATTCTCAAGCAAGTTCGTGCAATGGGCTCGGGCGACCATGGTGATAATGTTAAAACCCTTACACGAATCATCAACAACAAGGTTGAAGCAATCGAATTTTCTGTCGCTCACGACAGCAGACTTATAAACAAGCCTATCCAGGAGCTCAGCCTACGCAAAAACATTCTACTTGGCTCAATCACCCGCGGTGACAAGGTTATAATACCCAACGGTTCCGATATTCTCTGCCCCGATGACAGAGTTGTTATAATCACAGCTACAGAGCGACTTTCGGATCTTGATGATATTTTAGATTGATTTTCGGAAAAGGATTTTTATTATGAACAAAAGAATGACGTCCTACGTGCTGGGTATGTTGCTTTTATGCGAAGCCGGTTTGTTACTCTTGCCACTTGCAGTAGCCTTTATATATGGCGACAAAACAATTCCCGATATTTTACTGACAATTGGTATATTATTGCTTGTAGGTGGTGCACTCGCTTTACTGAAGCCTAAGGACAAAACAATTTATGCCCGCGATGGTCTTGTTATTGTTGCCCTTGGTTGGATAGCTCTGAGTCTTTTCGGTGCACTCCCCTTCTACTTCAGCGGTGAAATTCCCCGATATATTGATGCAGTTTTTGAGACAGTTTCAGGATTCACCACAACAGGCTCAAGTATATTGACCGATGTCGAGGTAATGTCAAAATCATTGCTTTTCTGGCGTAGCTTTACACATTGGATTGGCGGTATGGGTGTTCTCGTTTTTGTTATGGCTGTGCTCCCCCTTTCAGGCGGTGGCGGAGACCTTCACCTTATGCGGGCAGAAAGTCCGGGACCCAGCGTGGGTAAGCTTGTACCAAAGTCAAATAAAACTGCACGGATTCTTTACCTTATCTATCTGGTGCTTACAATTGTATTGATTATTCTGCTGATATGCGGTGGAATGCCCCTGTTTGACAGTATCACAATCGCATTCGGTACTGCAGGCACAGGCGGTTTTGGAATACTTAATTCAAGTATCGCGGGGTATAATACCTACTGTCAGCTTGTTATTACCATATTTATGGCACTTTTCGGCATCAACTTCAACTTCTATTTTCTCTTACTTTTCAAGCGTTTCAAGGAAGCGTTGCGAAGCAGCGAACTATGGTCATATTTAGGCATTATGGCAACAGCTATTGCCGTAATCACCATAAATATACATTCCCAATTTGAAAGCGTGGGAAAAGCTCTTCATCACGCTGCATTTCAGGTAAGCTCGGTTATGACCACTACAGGTTATTCCACAGTTGATTTTGACAAATGGCCTGAACTCAGCCGTATGGTTATGCTTATGGTTATGTGTATCGGTGCCTGTGCAGGCAGTACGGGTGGCGGTTTTAAGGTATCACGAATCATAATTCTTTTCAAAAATGCACTGAAGGAATTACGGACAATCTCACATCCGCGTTCAATCAAGGTTATAAAATTTGACGGTAGAGTTATCCCCGACGAAACAATGCGAGGCACTCTCGCATTCCTTACGTTTTACGTCACTTCATTCTGTGTTTCCCTGCTTATTGTTTCCGCTGATAAAACCGATATGATATCCAATATCTCGGGCGTTATCGCCACACTCAACAACATCGGTCCAGGTTTCGGCATATGCGGTGCAACAGGAAACTTCAGTTCTTTCAGCGATTTATCAAAAATTGTCTTTATTGCAGATATGCTTTTGGGAAGACTTGAGTTATTCCCCTTAATCTGCTTATTTATCCCTCCTCGCAACAGAGCAAAATTAACATTATTCGGAAAGGAATTACGCAAAAAATGAGAGAAATCAAGAACATCAATTCAGGTTGGCTTTTTTCAAGCACAGAAAAAACTGCTCCTTCTGTTTTACCCACAGACTGGCAGACACTTGACCTTCCCCACACCTGGAACGGCACAGACGGTCAGGACGGTGGCAACGACTATGTTCGCCGGGCTTGCTTCTATGCAAAAGAGATTTCCCGCAATGAACTTACAGGTGAAGAGAATTACATCGAATTCGATGCAGTTAACTCCTCTGCAGAGGTTTTCTGGAATGGTACTTCACTTACCACACACCACGGCGGTTATTCCCGCTTTCGTGTAAATATTCCGCAGGACAGCATCAAAGACAGCAACCTTCTTGTTGTATGTGCTGACAACTCACCTAACGAAACAGTTTATCCTCAGGTTGCTGACTTCACCTTCTACGGCGGCATTTATCGTAGTGTTAAGCTCATTTGTGTTAATAAAGCACACTTTGACCTTGACTATTACGGTGCGCCCGGAATTATGGTTACTCCCACAATAAAAGGCAAAAACGCAGACGTTTCAGTTGAAGCCTTCGTTACAAACCCTGACGGTGCAACAGTAAACTACAAAATTCTTGACGGTGACACAGTTATATGTGAAGCACAGGCAGATGCAAAAAGCACAAAGGTAACAATGGCAATTGAAAACGCTCACCTCTGGCACGGCAGAAAGGACCCCTTCCTTTACACAATGGAGGCTACTCTTACGGTAAACAATGAGGCAGTTGACTTCGTTGCTGTAAGATTCGGCTGCCGTTCATTCAGCGTTGACCCCGAAAAGGGCTTTATCCTCAACGGTGAGGAATATCCCCTCAGAGGCGTGTCGCGTCATCAGGACTACCCCACAAAGGGTAATGCACTTTCACTTGAAGACCACAAGCGTGATATGGATTTGATTATGGAAGTGGGTGCAACAACAATCCGACTTGCACACTATCAGCACGCTCAGGAATTCTATGACCTTTGTGACGAAAACGGTCTTGTTATCTGGGCAGAAATCCCCTATATTTCACGCCATATGGAGGGCGGTTATGACAACACAATCAGCCAGATGAAGGAGTTGGTTTCACAGAACTACAACCACGCTTCAATCTGCTTCTGGGGTTTGTCAAATGAAATCACTATTGCAGGTGCAGATGACCCCCACCTTATCAAGAACCACAAGGACCTTAACAAGCTTGTTCACGATATGGACAGCACTCGTCTCACAACTATTGCAACAGTTACAATGTGCTCAATGGACAATGAGTACGTTCACATCAGCGATGTGCTTTCATACAACCACTACTTCGGCTGGTATGGTGGCACAACAGATATGAACGGCAAGTGGTTTGACGATTTCCACAAGAAATATCCCAACAAGGCAATCGGTTTGAGTGAATACGGCTGCGAGGCTCTCAACTGGCACACATCCGAGCCCTCACAGGGTGACTATACCGAGGAATATCAGTGTTACTACCACGAGGAGCTTATCAAACAAATTGCAGAGAGACCCTACATCTGGGCAACTCACGTATGGAATATGTTTGACTTTGCCGCAGATGCCCGTGCAGAGGGCGGTGAAAACGGTATGAACCATAAAGGTCTTGTAACCTTTGACCGTCAGTATAAGAAAGACTCTTTCTACGCTTACAAGGCATGGCTTAATCCCGAACCCATGGTGCACATCTGCTCAAAGAGATATATCGACAGAGTGGAAGATGTTACCAAGGTTACTGTTTACTCAAACTGCCCCGAGGTTGAACTTTTTGCAAACGGTGTAAGCGTAGGCAAACAGACAAAGGGTCAGTTCCCCTTCTTCTACTTTGAAGTGAAGAACGAGGGCGAAACCACCCTTGAGGCAAAAGCAGGTGACCTTACAGACACCGCAACAATCCGCAAGGTTGACAAGCCCAATGAAGATTACATCATGAAAGAGGAAAACCAGGTTATTAACTGGTTTGAAATTACCACTCCCGTTGGCTATTACTCTATCAATGATACAATCGGTGACATTATTTCCTCATTCAAGGGTAAAATTGCTCTTTTTAAACTTTTGATGCTTATGAAGAACGTTATGTCACAAGGCTCAAAGAGTGGCAAACCCGAGGTTATGGGCTTCAGCTTTGACATTGGCAAAATCAACAAGAGTATGATTCAGTCACTCTTCGGTATGGTAAAGGGATTTACCATCAAGCGTGTATTTATGATGTTGGACAACAAATTTACAAAAGAACAGATTCTTGAAGTAAACGCAAATCTCAACAAGATCAAGAAAAAAGCAAAAAAGAAATAATTCGGATGTGATATTTTGGCACAGACACTTGCAACCGTAATGGCAGTTTTCGCCATAATAGGTGCATTGGATAAGATAACGGGCAATCACTTGAAACTCGGCGATGAATTTGAAAAGGGGCTTCATACACTTGGTCCCCTTTCACTTTCAATGCTTGGTATGATGACAATTGCCCCTGTACTTGCAGACCTTATGCTACCTCTTATCACCCCCGTGGCAAAGCTTTGCGGATTTGACCCATCTGCGGTGGCAGGAATCCTCATTGCAAACGATATGGGTGGTGCCGCACTTGCAGACTCCGTAGCAACCGACCCTGTGTTGGGTGCATTTCACGGACTTTGTGTGGCGGCTATGCTGGGAGCAACGGTTTCATTTACAATCCCGGTTGCTCTGCAATCATCGAAAAAAGAAAACCACGATGACGTGCTTTTAGGGCTTTTGTGTGGTATAAGCACAATCCCCGTAGGCTGCTTTATTTCGGGCATTGTGATGAGTATTTCACCCATCAAGGTCATCCTTAACTTATTGCCCGCAATATTGATTTCCTTAATTATTGTTATCGGTCTTTTAAAATTCCCCAAAGTAACAATCAAAATCTTTTCTGTATTTGGAAAAATCATATCAATCCTCATTACCTGCGGTCTTGCTCTCGGTATATTCCAGACACTTACAGGTAAGGTTATTATAGAAAACACCGCGCCACTTATGGAAAGTGCCGCAACAGTTTTCACAATCTGCATAACCCTTGCAGGTACATTCCCGCTCATTGCCATAATATCAAAGATATTAAAAAAGCCCCTTTCTGCTTTAGGCAAAAAATTGGAGCTTGATGATACATCCGTTATCGGACTTATTGCAACACTTGCAAACAGTATTGCTACAATGGAAAGCGCAGATAAAATGAACCGCAAGGGCAGAGTTTTAAACCTTGCCTTTGCAGTTGGTGCCGCTTTCGTATTTGGTGACCACCTTGCATTTACCCTCTCCTATAACGGAAAATACATAATCCCGGTTATTATCGGTAAGCTTGTTGCAGGTATCACCGCACTTGTAGTTGCAAGCGTGCTTGTGAAGAAGATAAAGAAATAAGAAAACCCACTCCCGAAGAGTGGGTTTTACTATTATTAAAAATCAATATGGAATATCATTCTGTTTGAGAGAGGGGGACCACACATCAACTTTTTTAGTTAAATCTTACAACAGCATTATAATAACGGCGTATCCCCGAAACTTACCATTTTCAATTTGCAATTAATTCCTTCAGCGCCTCAACCGCTTCTTCATTTGTGAAGTCGCCGGGGGTATTGTGGAAATTCTTCACATCACCCCAACGGGAGCACCATTCTATAAGCTGTTCGTCAGTTGCATTTATTTTCACGTCTGCAAGGGCTTTTATTGTTTCAATAACCTTAACCTCGTTTTCACCTGTAAGGCGGAGAAATTCGTGAAAACGCTCCACACTATAACGCTTTGCTTTCATAAGTAAATGGGGCATAAGGGCGGCACAAGCCTTGCCGTGAGGCACGCCGAACTCCTCTGTGAGAATGTAGCCTACGGTGTGGGGAAAAGCAGCACCGCACACATTAAGCTCAAGTCCTGCATAAAGTGAGCCGAGAAACAACTCATCACGCACTTCCTTTGATGGAAGTGTTTTTTCATTAAGTAAGGTTTTTAAGCCTTTATATATCATAGGAATGGCGAGTCTTGCATAAACTTCAGGGTACACTGTGCACTTAGGAGAAAAGAAGCCCTCAACAGCGTGTGCAAAGGCATCAAGAGCCGTTGAAACCGTTGTGCCGTAAGGCATTGAATATGTATATTTTGCATCAGCAAAGACAAGTGCAGCATAGCAATCGGCACCGCCGATACTCTTTTTCTGCATATTCTTATCATTAGTCAGGACAGACACTCCTGTAACCTCACTACCTGTACCTGCAGTTGTACCGACAAGAACAACGGGCAAGGCCTTGGCAGGATTATATCTGTTGTAAAGACCATCAATATCATAATCGGGATTAGCCGCACATATAGCAACCGCCTTTGAAGCGTCAAGAGCAGAGCCGCCACCGATACCCATTATGAAATCTGCGCCCATCTCCCTTGCATATTTACCGCCCTCAATAACTGAAGAAACCAGGGGATTTTCACCTATATTGTCATAAATACCGAATTCAATTTCCTGCATAGAAAGTGCTGTAACGGCATCGTCAAGAGCCCCGCTCTTTTTCGCTCCGCTTTTGCCCGTTACAATAAGACATTTTTTACCGAACTGATGAAGCAGATTACTGTTATTTACAAGGCAATCCTTACCGCTGATTACCTTGGAGTTAACAAAAAGGTTATTATACATAAAAAACCTCCAAAAATTTCTTTTATATACAATATTATATATCAAATTTATGTTGAAAAAGCAAGTATTGTGTTGTATAATATCGTTGGTTAATTTTACTCAAAAATCCAAGGTTTTTGATATTTAATTAACGAAGTTCAACAAAAATTTCACATTAATCTATTCAGAAGGCAATATATGAAATCAAAAGAACGTAAGCTCATCACACCATTGGATATTGTTATTACTGTTGCCATACTTTCAATAGCGTGTCTGTTTATTGTGCAGTTTTTTAACAACCTAGGCAAAACCGCAGTAATAACCGTTCACGGCACCGAAGTTCGTCGCATAAACCTTGAAACTGCGACTGACGAAATTTTTACTTTGGACACAGACCCGATAACTACTCTCTGTGTTGCAAAGGGCGCAATCAGTTTTGTGAATTCACAATGTCCTTCAAAAACCTGTCAACACCGCGGTGAGCTGAAATCTCCCGGTGACATTGCCGCCTGTGTACCCGCGGGTGTTGTGGTATCAATCACAGACGGTAGCGGTGATACTGAATTAGATGCGGTGGTGGGTTGATATGAAAAACAGCAAATCATCACAAGTAGCACTTATGGGTATGATGTGTGCCCTCAGTATAGCAATCTCATTTGTGGAAAATCTTATCCCCCAGTTTATCCCCATAACAGGAGCAAAGCCCGGGTTTTCAAACATTGTTACAATGCTTTGTGCAACAACGCTTGGGGCTCCCTACACTCTTGGGATTGTGTTATTCAAATCAGTTTTTGCTCTCATTACCCGAGGCACAACAGCATTTTTTATGAGCCTTTGCGGAGGTCTTCTCAGCCTCGTTGTCCTTCTGGTTCTTTTGAAAATTAATTCATATAAAATAGGCTATATCGGCATAGGTGTATTGTGCGCCGTGTTCCACAACCTGGGACAATTCATTGTTGCCGTTATTATATTAGGTAAAGCCGTAATTCCTCTCGCAGGAATTCTTGTTATTACAGGTGTTTGCTTCGGTATAATTACCGGTGCAATATTCGGCATTACCTCACCAAGATTACAAAAAACTATCACAGCGTTTTTAAAAAACGCTGAAAGGGGTAGATCGAAAAAATGTTAAAACACATTGCAGGTGTACTTTCCCCCATTGCCCGTGGCAGAGGCGGAGTCAAGGTACCCCACAACAAAAACACGGAGGATTGCAGAATCATCCGAATGCCTGCACCCGATAAGGTTGTTTTGCCTATGCAACAGCATATCGGTGCACCCTGCTCACCTACCGTAAAGGTTGGTGACGTTGTAAAGGTGGGTCAGGTCGTCGGTGACTGTGACAAATTTATTTCCGCACCAATACACGCTTCAATATCAGGTAAGGTTACCGCCATTGCGGATACCGTTCTTGCAAACGGACGTATGGCACCTGCCGTGACTATTGAATCTGACGGTGAAATGGCTCTTTTTGAGGGTATTGAACCCCCAAAGGTAACCGATGCCGACTCATTCCGAAAGGCAGTACGTGATTCAGGTCTTGTAGGTCTGGGTGGTGCAGGCTTCCCAAGCCACGTCAAATTTGCACTTTCACCTGACAAGCCTATTGACACAATCGTTGTCAATGCAGCTGAATGTGAGCCCCATATTACAGTTGACTATCGTGAGTGTCTCGATAATACTCTGTATATTATCCGCAGCCTTATGATTATCAAGCAATATCTCAACATTCCCCATGCAGTTATTGCCGTTGAGGATAACAAGCCCAAGGCTATTGAGGCTTTACAGAAGGTTGCCGATGAAGTTGGCGACGGCTCAATCAAGGTTATGGCTCTTAAGTCACGCTATCCTCAGGGTGCTGAGAAGATGATTGTTTACTCTGCAACAGGCAGAAAAATCCCTCTCGGTAAATTACCTGCGGACGTGGGCGTAATTGTAATGAACGTTACAAGCACCGCATTTATCGGCAGATATCTTGAAACAGGTAAACCCCTTGTAAGCCGTTCAATGACAGTTGACGGCTCTGCAATCATCAAGCCTCAGAACGTTCGCGTGCCAATCGGTACAAGTCTGCATGATGTTATCGATTTCTGCGGTGGATTCACAACAAATCTTGACAAAGTTATTGCAGGCGGTCCTATGATGGGTACAGCTCTCGTAACCACAGACGTGCCGATTATCAAGAGTTATAACGCTATTCTCGCCTTCCAGAAGGGTACAATTATCGATAAACCCGATAACGACTGTATCCGTTGCGGTAGATGTAGTCAGGTTTGTCCTATGGGACTTATGCCCACAAATGTAATGCGTTCAGTTAAGGCACGTGATATTGAAGGTCTTAAGGATAGTAATGTTATTGCTTGTATGCAATGCGGTACCTGTGCCTACGCCTGTCCCGCAGGCAGACCACTTGTACAGTACCTTGTGCTTGCAAAAGATATGATAAGAGAGGATGGTGCAAAAAATGGCTGATAATGCTTTAATTCAGAAGGTTAAACCTACAGTTGCCGCATCCCCTCATTTCAAATCATCCGAAACATCCACAGGTATGATGCGCGACGTAATTATCGCACTTGTTCCCGCACTCATTGCATCAGTTGTAATATTCGGACCGAGAGCCCTCCTTATCAATGCGGTAAGCATTATTTCCTGTATGATGTTCGAGTACGTAACACGTAAGATTTTAAAAAGAAAAAACACCTTAGGCGACCTTAGTGCAGTTGTTACAGGCCTGCTGCTTGCATTCAACCTGCCCTCAACCTTACCCATATGGATGGTTCCTATCGGTGCTTTTGTTGCAATTGTTGTAGTTAAACAGTTCTTTGGTGGTATCGGACAGAACTTTGTAAACCCTGCACTTATGGGCAGAATTGTTCTCATGGTCTCATTCCCCGGTCAGATGTCAACCTGGGTTGCTCCCTATGACTGGGGCAACAAGGTAGATGCCGTAACAACTGCAACTCCCCTCTTTGAACTTCAGAACGGCACAACACCCACTGCTGACCTTTTTGATATGCTCCTTGGTACACGCGGTGGCTGTCTTGGTGAGACCTGTGCGGTTGCACTTATCCTGGGCGGTATATATCTTCTTGTCCGTAAGGTTATTTCACCCTCTATTCCCCTTTCATTTATCGGTACAGTTGCCGTATTTATGCTTATAGCTGGAGGCTTCGATTTTAACTACCTTGCATATAACCTTATGGGTGGCGGTCTTCTTATCGGTGCTATCTTTATGGCTACAGATTATGCAACCTGTCCTCTTACTTCAAAAGGTAAAATCATTTACGGTATAGGCTGTGGTCTCGTTGCCTGTGTAATCCGACAATTCGGTAGTTATAACGAAGGCGTATCATTCGGTATTATCCTTATGAACCTTCTTGTACCTCACATTGACAACCTTACAAAGCTTAAACCCTTTGGCTTTATTAAAGAGAAAAAGCAAAAGGAGGCTAAAGCAGAATGAAAAAGAACAATTCTTTCAAGGAAATTGCATTACCGGCAATAATGCTCTTTATAATTGCTCTTATTTGCACAGCACTCCTTGCAGGTACAAATATGCTGACAAAGGACAGGATTGCAGACCTTGCGGTGCAGGCTGCTATGGAAGCTAAGTCAGCAGTTATGGGCGACGCCTCATCATTCTCCGACGAAAAGACAGTAAATGTTGACGGCGAGGACGTTATTTACTTTGATGCCCTTGATGAAGGCGGTGCGGTAATCGGCTACGTTTTTAGCACAACGACAAAAAGCTACGGTGGTGACATAATATGTATGGTTGGTGTTTCTGCCCAAACCAGTAAAATCACAGGTGTGGAGCTTACATCAATCAACGATACTCCCGGTCTTGGTATGAAAGCAACGGGCGAGGACTTCTTAAGCCAGTATATTGACCGCGGTAGCAATATCGGTGTCAACAAAAACGAAAGCACCGACACGGAAATCAAAGCAATTTCCGGTGCAACAATCACATCAAAGGCTGTTACAACAGCAGTCAATCAGGCATTCAAAGCCTATGAAACAGTAAAGGCAGGTGATAACAATGGCTAAAGAGAAATGCTCACTCAAAAAAGAGTTTACAAAGGGTCTTTTGAAAGAAAACCCTGTTTTAAGACTCGTCCTCGGTACCTGTCCTACACTTGCAACGTCAACCTCAATGGTTAATGCTATCGGTATGGGTATTGCGGCTACTATAGTTCTTGTTTGCTCAAACATTGTTATATCTGCTTTGAGAAAGGTTATCCCCGACAAAGTACGTATTCCTGCTTACGTTGTTATTATTGCGTCATTCGTTACACTTGTGCAGATGCTCGTAAAAGCCTTTGTTCCTGCACTTGATGCTGCATTGGGCGTGTTCCTTCCCCTTATAGTTGTTAACTGTATCATTCTTGGCAGAGCGGAAGCGTTTGCTAACAAGAACCCTGTTATTGCATCTGCAGTCGACGGCTTAGGTATGGGCATAGGTTTCACAGCCGCATTGTTCTGTATGGCTACTGTAAGAGAATTTCTGGGTAACGGCTCACTCTTCAGCGATGCGCAGAATTTGTTATCAGTATTCGGTGACAACGTTCTCGGTGGCTTTAACGGTGTTACAATTCTTAACACACCCATGACATTATTCATTCTTCCTGCAGGTGGTTTCTTTGTATTCGGTGTGCTTATTGCCCTCTCAAATGCAATAGGTGAAAAGAAAAAACTACCTAAGGCAGAACTCCACGGATGCGAGAGTTGTCCTTTGGCAGCTACTTGCTCAAAGGTAGTATCACGAGAGGAGGATAAGAAGATATGACAGCAGCACAAATCTTTTCGGTAATTCTTACCGCTATCCTCACTGAGAACTTTGTTCTTTGCAAATTTCTTGGTATTTGTCCCTTCCTCGGTGTTTCCAAAAAGGTTGACACAGCTCTGGGTATGAGCGTTGCAGTTATCTTTGTTATGCTTATTTCAACTGCAGTTACCTACCCCATTAATAATTTACTTATCAAATATGATTTAGTATATTTACAGACTATTGTATTTATTCTTATCATTGCCGCACTTGTTCAGCTTGTTGAGATTGTACTCAAGAAATACATCAAGTCACTTTATAATGCATTAGGCATTTACCTACCCCTTATCACAACAAACTGTGCTGTTCTCGGTGTAGTTCTTCTTAACCTTGACAACGGCTATTCATTCGGTATGTCAATGGTGAATTCCCTAGGTGCAGGTATCGGCTTTATGGTAGCAATGCTTATTTTTGCCGGTGTTCGTTCAAGGCTTGAAACAGCTGATATTCCCGAGTGCCTTAAGGGTCTTCCTTCAACGCTCATTGCCGCTTCGCTCACATCTGTTTCCTTCCTCGGTTTCTCAGGTGTTGTTGACGGTATATTCGGTTAAGGAGGAATTTGACTATGGAAATTTTATTACCAATTGCACTTGTTGCAGGTATTGGTCTTTTACTTGGTCTGGGTCTTGCCATTGCATCAAAGATTATGGCTGTTCCAGTTGATGAAACAGCCGAAGCAATTACAGAGTGCTTACCCGGTGCTAACTGTGGTGCTTGCGGATTCTCAGGTTGTGCAGGCTATGCTGCGGCTCTATCAAGCGGTAAAACAACCGAAACAAACCTATGTGCCCCCGGTGGTAATTCTGCCGCTGCACAAATTGCTGAAATACTTGGAACTGCTCCTGCTTCAGTTTTGCCTACTGTTGCAGTTGTGCACTGTATGGGCAACTCAGCAAACTCTGAAGATAAAATGAACTATCAGGGTGTCAGCAGTTGCCGTATGGCTTCACAGCTTTTCGGTGGTGCAAAGGAATGTACTTATGGTTGTCTTGGTCTTGGTGATTGTGTGGATGCTTGTGATTTCGATGCAATCCACATTTGTGACGGTGTTGCACGTATTTCAACAATTGCCTGTCACAGTTGTAAAAAGTGTGTCAAGGCTTGTCCCAAAGGACTTATCAAAATGGTGCCTCTTAACGTTACGCAGGCAGCCGTTCTTTGCAACAACAAGGAAAAGGGTGCCGTGGCACGAAAGCACTGCAAAGCCGCTTGTATAGGCTGTATGAAGTGTATGAAAACCTGCGAACAAGGAGCAATCAAGGTTGAAAACTTCCTTGCAACAGTTGACCCTGAAAAGTGTATCGGTTGCGGTAAATGTCACGAGGTTTGTCCCGTAGGTTGTATTGATTTGATTACTCCAAAAGGAGAATAACAAATAAACGGTTGAGGAAAAACCTCAACCGTTTATTTTATTCCTTCCATATACATTTCTTCTGTTATTTGTTGCGCAACTATAAGTTTGTTCTTTGCTCTCTCATCATCCCAAACAACTATTACATCCGAAACAAGATTGAATAATTTATAATACATTCGCTTATATAACTCTTCATCTTTTATATTTTCCATATATTTCACCTCAACAATATTATACACCTCACATTACAATTACGCAAATGCGTACACGCACAAATGTAAATTCACATAAAATATTTTTGAGGTGTTTTTATGAGCGTTAAAGATATTTGTGTAAAAAGATTTCTCCAGTTATGCAATGAACGTAACATCACTATGAATGAATTGGCAAATATTTCAGGTGTAACTCCTTCAACTGCTTACAGTATGTTGGACGAAGGCCGAAGAGATATATCAATATTAACAATTAAAAAATTCTGCGATGGATTAGAAATTACATTAGGTGAATTTTTCTCAACAGAGGATTTTGATAATTTAGAACAAGAAATAAAATAAACATGGACTATGGCTTCATGAAAAAGTCATAGTCCTTGTTTTTTACTGTTCAATAAGCTTCTTATTGATTTTCTTTTCGATTGCAGGAACAACCTTGGGGAAAATGAGCTTCTTGAAAAGAACATATGTAATAAGACCTGCAACAAGACCTACTATTGCACCTGCAATAACGTCTGTGGGATAATGAACGTGAACATAGATTCTTGAGAAGCCGATAAGAAGCGAAATAATGAATGCAGGAATACCCACTGCAAGCTCTTTCTTACGACAACCTAAAAGGAGTGCGAAAGCGGCACCGATTGAAGTTGATGTGTGACCTGAGGGGAATGACCAACTACTACTCTTCTTAATAAGTCCGGGCCATACATACTCATAGCCTGCATTTGCCCAAACCTCGGGGTCAAGGTTGTAGGGACGTGGTCTCTGGATAAACTCCTTAAGACAAACATTGTTGATGAGTGATGATATTGCAAGACCTGCAAAAAGAAGTACACCCAACTTTCTTGTCTTACGAGGAATAAGAAGACAAATGCCCAATACACACCAGATAATACCGGGAGTATCACCAAGATGGGTTATGACTGTGAAGATAGTATTAAGAGCTGTATTCATAATACTGTCAACGAACTGATAGATAGCTACGTCAATATTAACTATAAATTCGCTTAAGAATATTGATTCCATAACTGCCTCCTATTTAATTGATTTGCAACTATTTTACTATTTTATGAGACGAATGTCAATATTAATGCGATTACAATA
>JAZNLJ010000068.1:0-17134 GCA_045579005.1 Acutalibacteraceae bacterium
TGACAGAGAAGTTCATTCCGAAAAAATCGGTGAACTTGTAATGGTCAAGCTTAAAAATCTCGATGAAGTTGCTTATGTTCGTTTTGCATCTGTTTACCGCCAGTTCAAGGATATTAACACCTTTATGAGTGAGCTTAAAAAGTTACTTATAGAAGAATAATTTTAATAAGGCTGTTTTTCGGAACAGCCTTTAATTTGTTTTAGAGATATGTCTTGTTTTATTTGTCCCGTTTGTTCGGGTATTCTTACAAAATCAGGCGCTGCATACGTTTGCGAAAACCGCCACAGCTTTGATATTTCAAAAAATGGCTATGTTAATCTGCTTATGTCTCAACAGTCCTCACTCAAGCGTCACGGTGATGATAAGCTTATGGTACAGGCACGTCGTCAGTTTCTTGAAAAAGGCTTTTATAAGCCCTTGAGTGACAAAATATGTGAGTGTGTGAAGCACTTTGTTGCGGACAGGGCAGTTATTGCAGATGTTGGTTGCGGCGAGGGATATTACACCGCTGCTGTGTCACAATCGGGTGATTATCAGATTTGCGGTATTGATATTTCCAAGGATGCTCTGCGCTATGCGCCCAAGTCTGTTTCGGGTGGTGAGTTTGCAGTAGCAAGTGCCTTTAATCTTCCCTTTGGCAATAATAGCGTTGATTGTCTGCTTAACGTGTTCGCGCCGTCTCCATACGGTGAATTCAGTCGTGTTTTGAAGGCTGACGGAGTGCTTGTCAAAGCCGTTCCGCTAGAGGGGCATTTGTGGGAGCTGAAGTGCGTTTTGTACAAGGAGCCATACAAAAACAAACCCGAAAAGCGCGACGATGAGCTTTTTACCCTTGTTGAAGGTCACGAGCTGAAGTATAAAATTAATCTGACAGATAATCATGATATCGGCAATCTTTTCAAAATGACACCCTATTATTACAAAACAGGGCGTGAGGATGCCGAAAGATTACTGAGCCTTAGCGGACTTGAAACCACAGTCCATTTTTGTGTTGAAATCTATAAAAAGAGGTAAAAAATATATGTACGAAAATAATTGGGAATCCCTTAACAGCAGAAAGGTACCCGAGTGGTTTGGTAAAGCCAAGTTTGGTATCTTTATCCATTGGGGTCTTTACAGTATTCCCGCTTATGCACCTGTTAAGGATTATGCTGAATGGTACGGCTATGCGTGTAATATGGAAGAGTGCCAGACAGAGGCACAGAAAAAATACAAAGCATTCCATAAGGAGCATTACAACTCCCGTCCTTACTATGATTTCAAGGATGAATTCACAGGTCACCGATTTGATGCAAATAAATGGGCAACACTCTTTAAGCGTGCAGGTGCAAAGTACATAAACTTTGTTTCAAAGCACCACGACGGCTATTGCCTTTATGAAACAAAGTATGCACCCGGTCTTAATTCAGTTGAGTGTGCACCCAAGCGCGACTTTCTTATGGAGCTTAAAAATGCAATGGAGGGTACAGGGGTAAAATTTGGTGTGTATCATTCAGTTTATGAGTGGTGGCATCCTTACTATCTTGAAGACCCTGAAAAATACGCTTTAGAGCACCTCCACCCAATGCTTAAGGAATTGGTGGAAAAATATCAACCCGCTACACTCTTCACAGACGGTGAGTGGGAGCACGAGAGTGATGTTTGGCACTCAACCGAGTTTTTGCAGTGGCTCTATAACGAGTCGAGTGTAAAGGATACAATCGTTCCCAATGACCGATGGGGCAAGGAAACCCGCGGCAGAAAGGGTGGCAACTTCACGACAGAGTACGGCATTATAGATGTTTATCTGGGCACAGAAAGAAGAATTGAGGATGTTGAGCTTGACAGACCCTTCGAGGAGTGTCGCGGTATCGGTTGCTCATTCGGTATAAATAAGGAAGAGGGCTGTGAAAACTACCTTTCTGTAAAAGAGCTCCTTAAAACACTTTGTGACCTGGTTGGAAAGGGTGGTAATTTCCTGCTCAATATCGGACCCGATGCTGACGGAACAATTCCTCCCCTTATGGAAGAACGTCTCCTGGGTATGGGTAAATGGCTTGAGGTTAATGGTGAGGCTATTTACGAAAGCGAGGTTTATAATAAAAAACCTTCCGACGGTGTTTACTATACACAGCGTGACGGCAATATCTATGCTATTACAGAGCGCTTCCCCTCAAAGGCTACTCTGTTCCCTGAGATTGAATACACGGATGGCTTAAATGTTAATCTCCTTGGCAGTGATTGTGAGGTCTTCGCAGAAAACGTTGACGGTAAGCTTTCACTTAGGGCAGATATCTGCTCACCCGAGGACGTTGCCTGCGAGCACCTTTATGTGTTTAAAATAAGCTGATGCTACATCCTGTAAAACACTTCGTAACCATCACCAGACACCGCAACGTGGTAATCAGGCATTGCTTCAAGGCGGGCATTTTCTGGCAGGGGTTACGTCACGATTTGAGCAAATATACGCCAACTGAATTTGTGCCGGGTATGAAATACTATACAGGCACACGCAGTCCCAATGAGGGTGAAAGGGACAAATACGGCTATTCCTTAGCGTGGATTCACCATAAGGGAAGAAACAAGCACCATTTTGAGTATTGGACAGACTACAATCCTAAGTCAAAGGTAGTTGAGCCTGTCAGGATGCCTATACGCTACGTTGCGGAAATGTTTTGCGACAGAGTTGCCGCAGGTAAAATATACAAGGGCGACTCATATAACGACAGCTCACCCATAGAATACTTTATGGGTGGCAAGGGCAGAAGGGTTATTCACCCCGAAACCTCGGATTTGTTGGAACAGCTCCTGACAATGCTTTCCGAAAAGGGCGAAAAAGAAACCTTCGCATACCTCAAGGGTCTTGTAAAACTTGACAAAATCAACAGAAAAAACAAAAGGTAAAATATGACAGTCTGGTTTGAGGTGTTCTGTGATTGAACTCGAAGACAACTGAATATTCTCTCATAGGGTGGGCTTAACGGCTCACCCTTTGGTTTTTGGATGAAAACCAGCGTTCTTCACTTACGGTTTTTAACTATTTGTAAATAAACTTTAAGATATTTATGATATTGTTGTTTTTTTGGAATATATGTGGTAAAATTACAAAAAACCTACTTCGGAGGGTATTATGAAAAAATTAACCGTATCAATGATTGCTTTGGTGCTTTCGTCAATATTTTTAGTGCTCAGCGGTTGCGAGATGTCGTTTGAGCTGGAGCCCACAACTGTTCCTGTTGTCACCACAACAGAACCCAATACCGCAGTTATTGAGGTAACTGACGAGAATGGCGTTGTCCTTGAAACACAGACAGTTACCGCATCACCCGAGGCAGAGCAGTTTGTTAAGGATTTCTTCACTCCCGTAACTCAGTCTGCAGCTCAGTCAGGGGATAAGGGTACTGCAAAGCCCAACACAGGTGTGTCAAATGACAGACTTCAGCAGGCTATTCAGCAACAGCAGGCAACAACCAAGCCCGATTCTCAGGGTTCTGACAAAACAACAAAGCCTGCCGGCAATTCGAACGACAAGCCTACAAGCGGAGCAACAAATAAGCCCGGCAATAGTTTTGCAGATTCTCTTCAGCAGGATGACAGCGCAGTTCTCAAATCATCACAGTACCTTGTTTCTATGCGCTCTGTAGATGCTGACGGTCAGGTTACAACATACAAGGTTGCACGTAAGAATAACAGGACTGCACTTTTCTACGAACAGAACGGTGAGCAGATGGGTGTTATTCTCAATAACGATATTATTTACTATATGTCCATCGATCAGAAAATGTATTTGGAAATTCCGAGATCAATGCTTGAAGAACAGGCAAAGAAAGAGGATATGGATATTGATTTTGATATGATGTACCGTGACCCTATGGATGTAGAAAGGGTTGTTAAGAGTACAGGTACTGAAACAATCGACGGTGTCGAATATAGCTATAAAGAGTATGAAAACGGTATCAAGGACTACTTCGTTGGTAAAACACTTATTATGTCAAAGGGTACCGACGGTAGTGCGCTTTACTATGATTCACTTTCACCTGTTGCACCCGAATCAGTTTTCTTCCCGCCCGCAGGCTTTAAGAAGGAAGAATTCAATGCAGAAAACGTTTCCGAATTTGTAGAGGAGCTTCCCTCGGAGCATCAGCATGAGCATGAGGAAGAATAAAACGGCGCTCGTCACAGGAGGAGCAAAGGGTATAGGAGCCGCTATTTGTCGCGAATTGGCAAATATGGGTTACAGGCTTGCCATCAATTATAATTCCTCTTGTGAAGCGGCACAGAACCTGAAAAACGAGTTGTCGCGGGTAACCAGTGTCGGCATATATCAAGCAGATGTTTCTGACTCCCGACAGGTTGATGATATGTTCAAGTCAATCGAACAGTACTTCGGTGGCGTGGATGTGCTTGTGAACAATGCGGGCATTGCAGAGCAGGCACTCTTTACTGATATAACCGATGATATGTGGCAAAGAATGATAAGCACAAATCTTACAGGCACCTTCAATTGTTGCCGTAGTGCCTTGCCTTATATGATAAATCGGAAGAATGGTGTTATCATTAACATAACCTCAATGTGGGGCCAAGTAGGTGCATCTATGGAGGTTCACTATTCTGCCGCTAAAGCAGGTGTTATCGGTCTTACCAAGGCACTTGCTAAAGAGGTAGGACTTTCGGGAATACGGGTTAATGCAGTTTCGCCCGGTGTGGTGCTTACGGATATGATGGTACAGTTCTCCGATGAGGACAAAGTCCTCCTCAAGGAAGAAACACCACTTAACAGATTAGGCACATCTGAGGATATTGCCCATGCTGTCGCTTTTCTTTGCTCCGACAAAGCTGAGTTTATTACAGGGCAGGTAATCCCCGTAAACGGCGGGTTTGTAATTTAATAGTTATATAAAACACGAATCCTTAACTCCAATCGGAGTTAAGGATTTGTTGCATTTGTTGTTTAAAAAGGATCTTTGCCGTAATTATCAATGTATTTGTCGATATAGTAATCCCAAAGCTCCTTGTTGTGAAGTGATTTAGAAGTACAACACACCTGCATATCACTTGTTATGATACTTTTTTCTTCGCCATAGGGGACGTAAAAATCCAGGTTTCTGTAGCTTTGTGACATTGTATGATTCGGCAGGTAAAGAATATCACCCTCCACAAAAGGATGGGTGCTTTGCCCTATTTTGTCCGGAATGAGTATTTCCGCCGGGGCAGAATAGGCGAAAGCCAGTAAATCCTCAGATTCAGTAAATTCATCTGAATAAAAGCTATCTGTGAGTGATATATCATAATCAAACATTGCCAGCTCAATTTCGGTATTGTCAATTTTATATAGGCTTGAACCGGCATCCTTATAGAGTGGTCTTAAGTGAGTAATGCCATAACCCAACGCTTTTAATTCTTTATCGGTTGTTTTCTTTTCTAACCAATTCAGGATTGTTTCAGCGGTTATTTTGTTTTGCTGTGGTTTATCTGATTTGTCAGATAAACTAAAATACACGTTCTCGGGTTGAGCTGAGTCAGGTGTGATTGTTAGTGATAAGCCCTCATTTTCTAAATCAATATGAACAAATCCGGTGTTGTTTAAACTGTCGTTATAGTTTAATTCAATTTCAGCTCCCGTGAATTGCGCTGTTTCAGTAATTTTAATTACACCTTCCGTTTGTAAATGAGTAATTTCAATAGTGGCTTTTGAGTTTTCGGAAAAAACAATATGTAAGCTTATATTACTTTCATTATCGCGATAATAACCGCTATAGTTGGTGTAAATCGCGGATAATAAGTTGGTTGCATTATTGTATTGGGGAATAGTGGACAGTAGGGTAATTGCTTCAGAATATTGTTGTGAATCGTACAGCTTTTCTGCTTTTTCGAGTCTTTTGCTTGGTAAAACAAGTGGCGTTGCAAAAATTATTACAATTACCGAAATCACAACAGCCAATATGCTTGCTGCAGAAAGAATCGCAATAATTCTTTTTCTCTTGTTTTCTTTTTTTGAACTGAGTGAGACTGTGTCAATTTGCGCTCCTCTGCCCAAGGCAACCAATACGTTGTTCTTAAGATCTTTCAGAGCACCTATATTACCAAGGTTAAGTGATTGGATGTTGATTAAGGCAGAAGGTAGTGCGGCGGCATCCATATCGGAAAAAACAGGAAGCAGCTTTTTGCCGACGAATCTGTTTCCGTATTTATCAAGCAGGGTGTTGAAATTTTGTGTATTTGTGGCAAAAAGTATGATTATCTTTGCACTGTCAAAGGCTTGGAGCAGGGTGGAATTATATGCATCACCCCATAAATCTGATAAATCAACTTTTTCGTAAAAGGTTTTTATATTAGCATTTTTTAATTCGTTGTAAATGGTATTGCAAATAATGCTGTCCCTTGTTCTTCGGCCGGTGGCATCGTTTTCTATATACGCTATGAATACATCGGGTAAATCAACACCCACCGAAGGATGAAATCTATTGCCGCAATTTGCACAAACATACAAACCTGCTGAAAAGGTTAGCTCGGAACCACAGTTTTGACATTTCATTTAATTCATCCTTTCAATCCATTCATCGAGCACTTTTGTTTTAGCATCCGTAGATACCGGTTCTTGTATTTCGCGGTAGATTGTTCCGCTACGGGTTACAATAAAATAATCTTTGATGTAAACCACATCTTCCAGTACATAGTTTTCGGAGTTGGCTATATATAGCTTCCCGTCATTGGTGAAATAACAGTAGGTTTCTGTTGAGTCATAGTTGTCTGAATATAAAGAAACAAGTTCAACGTCAACAACATTTTCAATATGTTCTTCGTTAAAAACTCCGTAAAACAGCGATTGAATGTTACCGTCTTCGGTGATTGCAACAATGTTGAGATAGTTTACGATCTGACGCTCATAATCAGAATAATCAAAGGTGATGTCAATATCAAAATCAACAACATTGGAAAAGTTATCGACCAAGTCGTAGCTTCTTATGGTATTGTTTTGGCTTTCGTAGGTAACACAATGGAGATTACCGTGAATATCAAGCGCAACTATAGCTGCACTTTGTAAACCACCATAACCGGCTTTTTCTGTGTAACAATCGAAGTCCACAATGTTTTCCCAGTCGGAAATGGGAGTCAGCCAATTGTCATTATCTTTTTTGTTGTAATTGTTCTGTAGATCGCCATATATAAGCTTGCCGTTATCGCATAAAGCGACTGACGTTGCATTGAAAACAGGAGAGATTTTGACAATGTTTTCCCAATCGCTTTCGAGTTCGTTGTTTTCTGCCGAGTTTAAAACATATCCGTCCTCATATAAGGCGTTTAACGGAACGTCATCACCGATTGAAACGACTTTTCCGTGTTGGTTGATTTCTATGTTGTCGTGGGCATTTCCGGGATTGTAGCTGAAGGTTTCAACAGTTCCGTTGGGGTTTATGTAGTACGATCCTGTAGAAGAGGAGCCCAAGGCATTATCTGTTGCAATTGTGGAAACGTTGTTACGCCACCTTTTAAGACACTCAATGTGCTTTTCTTCGGAATCCCTGAAATCCCCCATTTTTTCAAACGCCCAGGCAGCCTCGGCATATTTATGGTTGTTGTATAGCTCCATACAGTCGTTGTATTCGGGCAGTTTCATAAACCACGGGATAGAGCATATACCAAGGATAATGCTGATAACTGAAAGCGCCGCGATTGTTACTAATGCAATTTTTTTGCGTTTCTTCTTTTGCTCCTTTGAATTTACGGGTGTGGGAATAAGCTTTCTGATTCCGCGCAATAATTCTTGCTGAAAACCATTTTCCTGAATGTTATGAGAAATAAGGTTCGCAAACTCCTGAGGAAGATCGGATTTTGACATATTGTAATACAGAGGGATTATGGTTTTGTCGTGACCGCTTGCGGCAAATGACATAAAACGAGACCATTCGTTTTTAACCCAGACAGATTCGATGTTTTCCTTGGATGAGGTAACTGTAATCATCACCTTGCTGGAAGCGAGTGCGGCATATATGTACGGCTCGTATTCCGTGCCTATTTTATTTTCAAGCGTAATTCGTGAAAAGAAAACCTTGTAACCCTCAGCAGTCAGTTTAGTATATAAATCCTGTGCTACTACGCTGTCGCGTGTTCTTGCACCGTTGGCATCGGTTTCCTTGTAAGAAATAAAAATGTCAAAGGGCTTTTCCTTCTGTGAAATTGCGAGGATGCCTTTTTGAATGTTATCAATTATCTGTGCGCTTTGTGAATAAAATGCACGTTGCTCATCATTTGCATAGGTGAGCGCAAGACGGAAGTTATCATCTTGTAATATGGAGCGGGAAAGAGTTCTGTTACAGGTGGGAACATATTGACCGCTTGCGGGATCTTTAACGTATGTGACGCCATAGCGACATAAAAGAATGCTCCAATAGGCATTGCTGTCCTGTTTATTAATAAACAATATCTGATTGAAAAAGTACTCTGCTTTGTCAAATTCATTGTTCATCAGGTAAGAATTTGCGTGGGCATATATCTCTTCTGCCTGAGGGTGAATGTAATTGGGAATGGTTTGTTTAACTCCGCAATACTCGCATTCAGCTATAGTTTCCCCTTGGCGAATGTTCAGTCTTCCTCCGCATATTTTACAGTTGCAAACCATACATAAAGCCCCATTTCTGTGTTTTTCTTCATTATATAACATAATTCGAGCCTTTTCAATAGCATACTTGTCAGGCGGAGTGAGTGGTTAAGTGATAATATGATGTGTTTTTTCAAAATAAAAATCCTCAACTCATTCTGAACAGAGTTAAGGATTTGTTAATTAAAATGCAGTTATTTCAGAAATACAGGTATCCTGGTAAACCGTGCCTGAATAAGCATCCAATATGGTGATTGTCACTACACCCTTCATCGGCTTTGTGAAGTTAATGGTCTGATACTCACCGTAGCTGTCTGCAAGGCTTATGGTTTCACTGTTGCCGTGACTGTCCTCGATTCTGATTTTCGAGGGTCGGCAATTATAGTAGTAAAGTGATTTTGTTTTGTTGTGTCCTGCCAGGATTCTAAGCCCTGAAATTTCTTTGTTACCTGCAACGGTAAAGAAAATTTCGGCGCCGTTACCAATGCCGCTTTTACCCTCGGACCAAACTGTTTTAGGATTGCCGTCAAGCACATTGTCTGCCTCATAGTCAATATCGCCCTCTGGGGATAAAAAGTCGTAGGACATAGGGTAAATAAGCAGATTGTTTGTGCTGTTGGGATTAATGGGCTTAGTTGCGGATTTGTACTCTGTGATGTCAATGGTGAAGGTATCAGTTTCGGCACCGTCGTAATTGGGATAATAGGAAACGATAATTGTGTTGTCATCACGGAATTCTATAAAATTTATCCGCCCTGCGAAGGATTTAATATCACCTTCAATAAGTGTGCCGTCCTTGTGGAAAACATCTAATGCAAAACCCTCGTGACCTGCAACGTATAGGTGGTTTTCATCCATAACCATTGAAAATGTTTTTCCGATGCCTTCGGTTCTCCAAATAACCTCGCCTGTAAATTTATCTAAGGCGATCAGGTTGTCACCGATACTTGTGAAAACGTACTTATCGTCAGTCAGTATGTCCTCACACATTTCAGCAAACAGACCTAAATCAACTTTTTCGGTATATTCCCACAGCTTTTTGCCACCCTCATAGCATATTACACCACAGGGCATAGTGCTGTTGGATTTGTCAATTTTATCAGAATATTTCACAGCCTCGTAAGTAAGGTTTCCGTAGTCCTCGGGAGACTTCTTTGCGGTAAATTCTGTGTTCTGTTGAGGTGAGGAGTCAGCTGCTTTTAATGAAGCCTTGTCCACAACCATAGCTATTATTATGGCAACAGCCAAAGTGAAAAGAATTACGCAAGCGGCAATTGCTACGGGGAGAGCCTTGCTCCTTTTCTGTGCTTTTGTGTTGACAGAAAGATTATTACCGGGGCATGCATAAGCGAATGCATCTGAAATATCTTTTTTGCATATGGGACAAAGGTTTGTGTTATCAGGAATATTGGAACCACATTTAGGACAAATCATAAAAAATCCTTTCTTGTGTGCTTGAATTTACCCGTTTAATATTTATATTCTCTTGCAACTCGTTTGTTGAGGGCACATATTGCTTCCTCGGTTGCACCATGTATGTGCTGGGCAATCTCATCAAGGTGATGAGTGTCCTTTATGAGAACAACCTCGTCATCCTCATTTACCGTATTATCAACAAGCACGTGGGTGATATCCATTGTTACAGCCACAATGGGGTAACGCTTGCCGTTGATGAACACGTCCCTGCCGATGTTGGTTTTTGAAAAGCCGTCACCAAAGCCGATAGGTACTGAGGCAACATAGGTATTATCATCGGTTGCCGTATATGCACGGCTGTATGCAACGCTCTGACCTTTTTTCAGGATGAACACGTTAAGCACACGGCTAACAAGTGAAAAAGTATTTTCAAGCTCGGCATCTTCACTTTCGATTCGGTAAACTATGTTACCAAGCCTGCAGGCATTGGCATAATCCTTTTTACCATAGCGGGGGAGTGTAAGACTGTTTGAGATGCTTACAAGCTCAAGGCTCTCCAAAGGAAGCCCTGCTGTCATATTCTCAAACGTAGCATATTCGCTTGCGGTATCTTCAATACATTCAGCATTGTAGCTGTGCAGATAAATCCCCTTAAGGTGGCATTTGCCATTTGCGAGTGTGTTCCACAGGTTGTGGAATTCAGCGGGGGTTGTAGGTCCTCCGAGAATATCACTACCGCCGTTTGCCCTGATAACTACCTGAAGTCCATCTATGGTTGAAGCAATTTCAGCCTGCTTCTGTGTGGCAACGGTTGCCCACAGATTATTTTCCTTCATAACCCGTAACTGTGAAAGGGGAACAGGTGTAAACAGGAGTATTGGGGTGTGGGGGAAGCGCTCACGTAGTGTAAGACCCTCTTCCAGTAGACTCGCCGCAAGGCAGTTTGCACCGCCTTCAAGCATAGCTTTTACCACATCAAAACCGCGGTATCCGTAGCAATCCGCTTTGACAACCGCCATATAGTATTGATAGCCCTTGTATTTTTCAATAAGCCGTGAGGTATTGCGTTTGATTGCGCCAAGATCAATAACGGCTTTTGTGGGTCGGAAGTTTTCCATTTCTTATTCCAATTCCAGATCGGGTCTCTGAAATTCCTTTCTTTTTGCTTCGTAGCTTTCGTAAAGTGCGCTTTCGAAGGGAAGCTTAGGTTCTTCAACACCCAGCTTTTTGAGTAACCATTTTGCAAGGTCAGGGTTTGCCACAAGGAGCGGACCTAACATATATGTTGCAATAAGATTGTCCTTGTATATACCCTCGTTTTTGATACCGGGACAAGATCCTGTACCAATTTCAACCTTTGCCATTGTGAGTTCTTCGGGGATGCCGTATGTCTCTGCAAAGCGACTTGTATAGCTGAGCAGAGTCATATCCAGGAATTTTGCCTGGATAAGTGTGTTGAAACGACGGGGTGCGTGACGCACGCTGTGAATGTCGAAGACACCCAGTGCCTCAACCTTGCTTTCATCCTCGCGTTCAATGTGTGTGCCGAGTAACTCCATAGCGTTGCCGAGGAACAAAAATATTGTTTTTGAATTATTGATTTTATCAGCAATTTCATTCTTAAGGGGAAGAAGTCTGCTAAGCACAAGCTCCTGACTCTGCTCACTCATTGAGTACATACAACACAGGTCGATTTCCTCTGTAAGGAATCTGGGTTTCTCGTTAAGCTGTGTGAAAATGAATTCTGCCTCGGGGAGACATTGTTGCAAAAATTTGGTGTTTCCTTTGTCACCGTATAGGCAACAAATCTGAGGGTATAAAATCTCTATTCTCATTTTGATGCCTCCAATACTGCAAGTAATTTGTCCTTCATTCTGCAAGAAAGGTTGTAGGTTGAAGTGTCGTAAAGGATAAATACGTTGTCAACGATAGCTGTGTTGATAAGGTCAATACCTGCCATTTCGTCAATTGAACAAGCGATTTTTTCTTCGGATACACCTGCAAGAAGTGCTCGCACCTTGTGGTCATAGCAACGGGGGCCCGTGCAGATAACTTGCTCAACACCCTCACGGGTCATAAATTCATAGTCAACGTCATAAATCCAGCCTGCAAACTCAATGCTCTTCTTGCGGTCATAGTAGTCGTCAACAGCGATAATGACCGCCTTCTTGCCGGGCTGACTTGAAACAAAGTCAAATGTACGGCAGGAAGAAATACAACTCTGACCCTTACTCATCGCCTGCGTTACCTTAACACCATTAACCTCGGTGTGGTTAAGACGTGAGTCGGGTACGTGTATTTTCTTAACAAGCTCCAGCGCCTGTTCGTCGGTGTAACCAACCTGTAAAAGAGTAGTTATAACTGTAAGCTGATTGTAAATGTTGAAAATAATATCATTGATAAGGGGGAATACCATATCCTTGCCATTATGGGTAAGAGTGAATGTTTTGTTCACAGAGTCAACGTTTGTAACAAGGTAGTCCGCATTCTTTGACTCGAAATCACAGTTGGGGCACTTTGCGTGACCGATGTGGTGATAGCGAAGATAGTCGTATTTTAACTGTGTACCGCATTTGGGGCAGAGTGAGTAGTCTGCAACAATGTTGATTGACTCTTTAATATCTGTTGCCATCTCACCGATTCCGTAGAATACACGCTCGTTATTTTCCTTAAGACGTGCAGAGCAAAGCTCGTCCGCATTAAGTATAAGCTTTGTTGTGTCGGGACAGTAAGTGTCAACAACGCTGAAAATATAATCAGGGTGAGCGTTTCTCTTAAGACTGTCACGGAAGAAGTTTGTAACAACAAGATAATCGGGCTTGAGGAAGGGTAGAATGAGTCTTGATGCACGCTCATCAACCTCGTAAACCGTAACATCAACCTTAACCTTGCCGAAAATGTTGAGGCTGTTTATAAGGTTTGTTGTACAACCAGGTACAATGTTTGAGCCTGTGCGGTTACTCACAACCTTTTTGCCGTCAGCAGTAAATGCATCTGTGAGCAGGTTGGAAACGGTTGTTTTACCGTTGGTACCCGTAACACAGATAACAAGGGGTGCCTTGGGGGCGAGCTTTAAAAAGTCGGGGCATATCTTAAGGGCAATAACACCGGGGTTGTGCGATGCATTACGACCCAACAATTTAATAGCGAATTTTGTGAACTTAGCTGCCACAAGGGCAATAAGAAATCTTAATTTTGCCATTACTTTCTCTCTTTTCTTTTGTTTTTAACAGAATGTGCCACAATCTGTATTTTACCGCACAATATTATACTATTAATTATGTCATAAATCAATGATTTTTAAATAAACAAACATATAAAATGTAAAACGAGATTGATTGTTATATATCAACCTCGTTTTGTGCTATTTCTTTATGTATCAATAGTTTTTTAACTCTTCGATTTTTGCTTCAATATCAGTATTGTATTTAACAACGTTGTATATAATCCCTTTGTCACCATTACCACCCTGGTGGTGTAAAATTCCGCTTTTGGGGAGTGCCATGTATTCGCCGTATATTTCGGTAAGGTATGCGTGGCAATCGTTGGGCACTTTGAAGAAATGTCCCTCAAAGCTCAATTCCTTTAGCGGGAATATAGTATCGTTTGAGTGTACAGTTCTGTCTGCGCAGAATTCAACATTATGATACCAAAGCGGATTGTTATAATTGGATTCTCCAATAAATTCAATTCGCTTTTCTCTCAGCGTGGTAACAGATTTGTTTCTGTTCTTTACATAATATTTTCTGAATTCAGTAGTTTTATCTCTCAATTCATCAAAGGAATTGACAGCGGCAGCATCAATATTGTCCATAGGAAAGATATCAAGAATCAAACCCGCTTTCCAAATGCTGATGCCTATACGCTCATCATTTGGCTCTGTGACCTTAATGCCATATTTTTCCAATTGCTTAGGGAGAATCTGACATGCAATATCATAATCCTTACGTGTCATGGCAATATCAAGGTCGTCATCCCAGGGAATGTAACCCTTGTGCCTTACAGCGCCCAGAAGTGTGCCGTAATCAAGCCAATACGGCAAATTATTTTCATCAAGTGTGCGACAAACAATACGCAAGAATTCTCCGCCGGCTATCTGGCATTGTCTGAGTAAACCCGTAGCCTTTGGAAATGCGGTTATATCAAATCCCGCATTCATAATGTACTCGATGGTTTTGAGCCTTTCCTCAAGCTCATCCCAACCGCACATTTTTTTGAAAAAAGGTTGAAAAATCCGAGTTCTGATATAAGTTTTGATATGCTTGATTTTCTTGCTCATAGGAAACACGCTCCGGATAATTTTACTGATTACCAATTGTTTAAATATAATTGGACTTTTGGGGTATTATACTACATTAAGGTACAGTAAATCGATTTCTGTATCTTATTTGTTTTGTAGTGGTTGTTGCTTCTTCAGCCAACAAGCCATTTGTATTTTTCTACGCTGTACAAGGGGATAAAGGGTACCATAATGGGAACGCTCTTCACATATTTCTGATATTCGGGGTCATTGCCATAGTTTTTGTTCTGTCGGATTTCAAGACGACGAGCACCGCTGAACATAACAAAAATGATGCCCACATAACCGATAATAACCAAAATCCACTGTGCACCTGAAACTGCGCCAATACCCGATATAAGCACACCCGTCCAGAAAATCATTTCACCGAGGTAGTTGGGGCAACGCACAAATTTGTAAAGTCCTGTGTCAACAAAGCGTTTCGAATTAACCTTTTTAGCTTTGTTTTTCTGAATATCCGCAACCGATTCAAGTACAAGACCAAGCACCATAACAGCGGCACCTATGTAAACAAGTATGTTATCCTCTGCTTTATTATGTAAACGGTAGAATACGCCTGAAACCTGTGTTACGTAAAGGAGTGCACAGGTGACCCATATTGCGATTTTAACACCGAAGGGAACAGAACTGCCTTCCTTGATTTCACCCTTCATGTTCTTCTTATAAGAACTGCTGCCAAATTCACGGACGGCAAGATAACCACCCAGACGGCAACCGTAAATGATGAACAATATACAACAGATGATTGTGCCAAGCGTCAGTTGTTTTCCGTAAAGCAACAGCATAAGGATACCTTCGCCTGCAATGGAAAAACCGTAGCCGAGTGAGATAAACCAAACGTAATTTTTGAATCCGATAGAGCTTATAACCATAGCGGCAACAAACAGCCACAGGAGTTCAATTGTAAAAACCATACTGAAATCAAACCTTTCTGCATTTGGCAAAATTAATTTCAAATATAAAAATTATACATCTGTTGATTGAGGTTTTCAATCGTATTTTAAAAACTTTTTAAAAGCATTTTCCTGTCTTACAATCACTTGTTTTGCCACCTTTGTAGCATAATTCATTGGGGCATTGACCGTTTTCTGTGAAATCTATGATATTTTTGACAGTTGTTTCTGCAATGTTTTCAAGAGCCTCTTCTGTAAGAAAAGCCTGGTGTGATGTTACAATAACATTGGGCATGGAAATAAGCCTTGCAAGGATGTCATCCTCGAGAATATGTCCCGAATTGTCCTCGAAGAACAAGTCTGATTCTTCTTCGTAAACATCGAGGCAAGCGGCTCCTACTTTTCTTGATTTAATACCGTCGAGCAGTGCCTGAGCATCCACAAGTGCACCCCTTGAGGTGTTGATAATAACAACGCCTTTTTTGCTTTTTTCTATTGCATTTTCATCAATCATATGGTGAGTTTCCTCTGTAAGCGGACAATGAAGAGAGATGATATCACTCTTGGCAAAAAGCTCATCAAGCTGTGTGTATCTTACCGTATCACCATTGTCAAGGTCAGAGGCGGGAAACTTGTCAAATGCGAGAACTTTCATACCAAAGCCGCGACAAATGTCAATGAATACTCTGCCGATTTTACCTGTTCCAACAACACCCACGGTTTTGCCGTGCAGGTCAAAGCCTGTCAAACCCGACAGACTGAAGTTAAAATCCCTCGAACGGATATATGCTTTGTGGATTCTTCTTATGGATGTGAGTAAGAGAGCAATGGCGTGCTCTGCAACAGCGTAAGGGGAGTAGGCAGGAACACGGAAAACGTGAAGCTTGCCGTTAGCGTATTTTACGTCAACGTTATTAAATCCCGCACATCTGAGTGCAAGTATTTTTATGCCCATTTCGTAAAGACGGTCAATGACTTCTGCATTTATGGTATCGTTTACAAAAACGCACACACCGTCATAACCGCGTGCTAGTTCAACAGTATCTTCATTGAGCCTTGTCTCAAAATATTTGAACGTAATACCATTTTCTTTTCCGTGTTTTTCAAAAGAGGGCTTATCGTATGGCTTGGCGTCAAAAAAAGCAATTTTCATTTGTATCACCTTGTGTTTGTACCGTATATAGTCGGCACTATTTTCTCTACTATTATATCACGGATATTAAAAAATTTCCATAGTTATTGTAATACTTCGCCTAGGCGGTTCAAGTCCTGCATTTTTCGCACAAAACGAAATAGAGAACCTACACAAAAAGTGTAAGTTCTCTATTTGGTGCCGGTGACCGGACTTGACGGGCTCTGCCCGTCATTCGCTGCGCGAACACCCGATTATGTTCGGCTTCGCCGAGGACCGGTTCAAGTCCTGCATTTTTCGCACAAAACGAAATAGAGAACCTACACAAAAAGTGTAAGTTCTCTATTTGGTGCCGGTGACCGGACTTGAACCGGTACGATGTTGCCACCGAGGGATTTTAAGTCCCTTGCGTCTGCCTATTCCGCCACACCGGCACATCCACTAAATTATAATCATTATGCTATGGAATGTCAAGTTATTTAATTAAAATTTAAGTGGTATTTTTTATTTAATTTCACACTATTAAATATGCAGTGTATTGATGTTTTACAACACATACTTCTCTTTATATTCAGTATAAAGGGTTTTGAATTCTTCGTTTTCGGTTTTCATATTGTTCAGGTATTGGTGTGGGTCGAAACTGTCGGACTGACCTTCAATAACTGCAACACCGATATTTGAGCAATGGTCTGAGATCCTTTCGCAGTTGGTTATAAGGTCGGACAGCACAAATCCCATTTCGATTGTGCAATCGCCCTGCTGAAGTCTTGCAATGTGCCTTGACTTGATTTTTGAGGTGAGTCGGTCAATAACC
>JAZNLJ010000069.1:0-15132 GCA_045579005.1 Acutalibacteraceae bacterium
GACATAAACGCCCCCTCCCCCTCTGCCTGGGTTATATGGCTGACAATTGACCACCACATAAGCGAAAACGGTTATATGGATAACAAGGACACAGGTGCACCTGACACAAAGGGTGGTTATTGGGGAGTTGCCTTTGCTGATCACGATAAGGAAGAAATAATTCTGACCAAGAAGTATTATTGCTTCGGTCAGTTCAGCAAGTTTATCCGTCCGGGGGATACGATAATACATACAAACAAAAGTACTCTCGCTGCAATAAACAATATCACAGACAAGCTGACACTTGTTGCAGTCAATGACAAAAAATGTAATAAATCCATTACAGTTGACGTAAGTGATTTCAAATCTACGGGCACAATTGAGGTTATCCGCACAAGCGGTAATATGGCTTGTGGTGAAAACTGGGCAAGGCTCGACAGCATCAGCTTCGACTACCCTGTCATAAACCTTGAATTAAAGGGACACTCCGTCACAACCTTTGTAATAAGATAAAAACACTCCGTGGATTTTCCACGGAGTGTTCATTTTAAGAATCAATTAAAACTGAGGAAATCCAGGATTACCAATATCAAGACCGCGTGCATTGTAATCACGAGCAATTGCATTGGTTACTTCAGCAAGCTTGTACTGGAAAATGATGGGACCAACGCCAATCAAAGCACCGAGAACGCCCCAGAGCCAGAATGTTGAAGCACTGAAATTACCTGTATTAACACCACGTCTGTCAGCTTCTTCACCGATTCGCTGGCAGAACTGATGCATCCACACAATAGGAAGAATACCGCAAGTAAGTGATGAAAGCAACAAATAAACAAGCCAGAAATTCATAAGAGGCTTCTGATTATATCTTGAAGTAAGGAAGTTGATATCGTCTGCTCTCTTTGAGTAGTAAATCAAGCCATAAATACCACAAGTAACAAGGCTGAGACCAAACAGCTTACCAAAACTAACCTCATCCATCTGACGACCACCGAAGCCGGGACCACCCTGAGGTGCATAACCGGGCTGAGGCGGAACGTAACCACCCTGAGGGGGTACGTAACCGGGCTGGGGCTGAGGCTGTGGCGGCACATAACCTGCCTGAGGCTGTGGAGGTACGTAACCGGGCTGTGGCTGAGGGGGTGGGGGTACGTTAGCGCCCTGAGGCTGCTGAGGAACGTAACCGTTGTTATAGTTATCCATATTTCTCCTCCTGAACGGAAAAAATTATCAAGAAGCGATTAAAACCCACTTGATTTATTACATTATAATTTATTATTCGACCTCTTGTCAAGCACTTTTCAACAAAAGTCATCACAAAACAACAGACAAAACTATCAAAACAGACAATAAAGTGGGTGTTGCTACAATAGTGCCGTATTTCACGAACTTTTTAAATGAAAGGTCTACTCCGTAACGTTTGAGTATGGATGACCACATAATACCCGCAAGGGCACCCACGGGGGTGAGATAAGCACCAATATTAGAGCCCGCAATACATGAATACAGACCCTGCATATACCCTGCTCCACTAAGACTTGTTTTATCAAGCACAGAGCTAAAAAGAACGCTCATAGGGATATTATTTATAATATTTGCGCTAATGAATGATGTAACTCCAAATGAAAGTGCGGCAAAGTCATCTGTAAACAGACTTGCTATAATACTTGTTGCTCCTGTATAATCTAACGAAAGCACAATTGTGAACATTGAAATAACAAATGGAATAAGCTCAAAGGGAAGCCTTGCAAAGGTTCTGTATAGTAATGAAATCGGTTTTCTTCTAACAAGGCAAATCACCGCCGTGCTCGCAAACAACGACACAGCAAAGCAAAGTGAGATTATCCACATATCAAGATTTATGTAACTGCTTACAGTAAGGAGGATTGTGCAAAGAGCCAGGTGTAGAATACCTACGACAAGCAAAATCTTATCCCGTACAGGCTCATCACTTACGTTTGGTGTAATTGATTCACGTAGTTTATTATGAAAAAGAGCATAAAGAACTACAAAGGAAATCACACCGGCTACAATAGTAGGTAACAACATAACCTTAAGGTATTGCATAAAGTCGACACCTGCGGATGATGCCAGATAAATATTGGTGGGATTACCTATAATCAAAGCCATACTCCAGGTATTGGCAGCAACAAACTCTGCTATAAGGTACGGCAAAGGGCTTATCTTCGCCTTTTTGGCAAAGAAACATATAAATGGTGTAAATGTGAGAATAATAATATCATTCGATGTGAAAACGGTAAGAATGGACACAGTAAGGTATAAAAACAAAAACAATGTTTTTTGATTATGCCCTGCCCTCTTCAACACCGCATTTGCAAGAAATCTGAAAAATCCGAGAACATCAAGATAAACCGACAGAGACGTCATACTAAAAAACAGCACGAGGATTTTAAGCGGATTAACCGACGTGTTCTGTGTCAGTCCGCCTATGAGTTCACGAAAGGGCAAGCACCCTGTTACAAGCAGTAAAACCGCACCGATAAATGCAACTACCCAATATGTACCGAGCTTCAGCTTACCCAAAGAAAACTCGGGTTTTATGAGAACAGATAGCATAACAAACAATGCCGTTACTGCGCAAATAATAATTGTAAAAGCCATATTTTCACCATAAAGCACCAAGGCGGTCGCCTTGGTGCTTTTGTAATTATTTAATTTCGCTGTGAAGCTCCTGAAGGGATTTGACCTGATTGTCAATACCCTTCTTCACCTTGTGAATACCGTCCGCGGTAGCCATTGCACCTGCCATAGTTGTAATGTAAGGTACACCTGCTTTTATAGCAGCCTTACGAAGGTAGCTGTCGTCTGTCTGACTGTCCTTACCTACGGGGGAATTTACAACAAGCTGAATATCACCGTTTGTAATAAGGTCATATACGTTAGGTCTGCCCTCGTTGAGCTTCTTGACAAAGGTTGCCTCAATACCCGCCTCGGTAATCTTTTCGTGAGTTGTACCTGTGGCATAAATCTTAAAGCCTTCGTCACTGAGCTTTCGTGCAACCTCAATAGCAGAATCCTTATCACGACGATTAACGGAAATAAGCACGTTGCCTTTAAGAGGTAAGATTGACTGTGTTGCCTCTTGTGCCTTATAGAAAGCCTCACCATAAGATGGTGAAAGACCCAGAACTTCACCTGTGGAGCGCATTTCCGGTCCTAAAACAGGGTCAACCTCCTGGAACATATTAAAGGGAAAAACGGCCTCTTTTACACCATAATATGGAATAACTCTATCCTTAAGTGCGGGCACAGGAGAGGGTCTGCCTGTAAGCTCTGATGTGATAATTTCGGTAGCGATAGGCACCATACGAACGTTACAAACCTTTGAAACCAACGGAACTGTACGTGATGCTCTGGGATTTGCTTCAAGAACGTAAACCTTACCATCCTCAATGGCATACTGCATATTCATAAGTCCCTTAACATGCATTTCCTCGGCAATCTTACGTGTATATTCCTTGATTGTTGCAACGTTTTCCTCGGAAATATGCTTTGAAGGAATAATACAGGCGGAATCACCTGAGTGAACACCTGCAAGTTCGATATGCTCCATAACTGCAGGAACGTAAGCGTGAGTACCGTCGCTGATAGCATCTGCCTCGCACTCCATAGCGTTGTTAAGGAAACGGTCAATAAGGATGGGTCTGTCGGGTGTAACACCGACAGCGGCATTCATATAGCCAACCATACTTTCATCATCATAAACAACTTCCATTCCCCTGCCACCGAGAACGTAAGAGGGTCTTACCATTACGGGGTATCCGATTTTTGCGGCAATCTCAAGGGCTTCCTCAACGTTTACAGCCATACCTGATTCCGGCATAGGAATCTCCAATTTATCCATCATCTCGCGGAACAGGTCTCTGTCCTCTGCAAGGTCGATAACCGAGGGAGGTGTACCGAGAATCTTAACACCGTTCTTTTCAAGATCAGATGCAAGGTTCAAGGGAGTCTGTCCTCCAAACTGAGCGATTACACCTACAGGCTTTTCTTTGTTGTAAATACTGAGAACATCCTCAAGGGTAAGGGGTTCAAAATAGAGTTTATCAGATGTGTCATAGTCAGTTGAAACTGTTTCGGGGTTACAGTTTACAATGATTGTTTCAAAGCCCAATTTCTTAAGGGCAAGTGAAGCGTGAACACAACAATAGTCGAACTCGATACCCTGACCGATTCTGTTGGGGCCGCCGCCGAGAATCATAATCTTGGGCTTGTCCTCTTTAATGGGATTCTTATCTTCACCGTTATAGGTTGAATAGAAATATTCGTTATTTTCTGTACCGCTTACGTGCACACCCTCCCACTGCTCTTCAACACCGAGTTGGATTCTGCGGTTACGCACATCGTCCTCGGGAATACCGAGAATGATGCTGAGATATTTATCAGAGAAGCCGTTTTTCTTAGCAGAAATGAGTGCTTCGTCGGAGGGAAGTGAGCCATGGCACTTTCTAAGTGCTTCCTCTTCCTCAACCAGCTCCTTCATCTGCTGGATAAAATAAGCTTTAACAGCGGTGATGTTATGAATTTCGTCAATCGTTGCCCCCTTACGGAGTGCCTCATACATAATGAAGTGACGCTCACTTGATGCCGTACCGAGCATATTGAGAAGCTGTTCCTTAGAAAGCTCTGCAAAGTTCTTTGCACCACCAAGACCGTATCTGCCTGTTTCAAGGCTTCTGATAGCCTTCTGAAAAGCCTCTTTATATGTCTTACCGATGCTCATTACCTCACCAACAGCACGCATCTGTGTGCCAAGCTTATCCTGAACTGCTTTGAATTTTTCAAATGCCCAACGAGCAAATTTAATAACAATATAGTCACCGTTAGGAACGTATTTATCAAGTGTGCCGAACTTACCACAGGGAATATCCTTAAGCGTAAGACCGCAGGCAAGCATTGCAGAAACAAGTGCTATAGGGAAGCCTGTTGCCTTTGATGCAAGTGCACTTGAACGTGATGTTCGGGGATTGATTTCAATAACGATAATTCTGTCTGTTTTTGGGTCATGTGCAAACTGAACATTGGTACCACCGATAACCTGAACAGACTCAACAATCTTGAATGCCTGCTCCTTAAGACGTGCCTGACATTCCTCAGAGATTGTAAGCATAGGTGCAGAACAAAAGGAGTCACCCGTGTGAACACCGAGAGGGTCAATATTTTCAATAAAGCAGACCGCAATCATATTGTTATCCTTATCGCGGACAACCTCAACTTCAAGCTCTTCCCAGCCAAGGATTGATTCCTCAACGAGAACCTGACCCACAAGAGAAGCCTGTAAACCACGTGAACAAACTGTCTTGAGCTCTTCCTTGTTATAAACAAGACCGCCACCGACACCGCCCATTGTGTAAGCAGGACGGAGAACTACGGGGTAACCGAGTCCGTCAGCAATACGAAGTGCATCCTCAACGCTGTAAGCAACCTCACTGCGAGCCATTTCTATGCCCAGCTCGTCCATAGTTTTCTTGAACTCAACACGGTCCTCACCGCGTTCAATTGCATCAACCTGAACACCGATAACCTCAACATTGTATTTATCAAGCACACCCGCCTTGTTAAGCTCAGCGCAGAGGTTAAGACCTGACTGTCCGCCAAGATTGGGCAGAAGTGCATCAGGACGCTCCTTTGCAATAATTTGTTCAAGACGGTCAACATTAAGAGGCTCGATATATGTTACGTCGGCAGTCTCAGGGTCGGTCATAATTGTAGCAGGGTTAGAGTTAACAAGCACGATTTCATAACCGAGATTACGAAGGGCTTTACAAGCCTGTGTGCCCGAATAGTCAAACTCACAAGCCTGTCCGATAATAATAGGACCCGAGCCGATAATCAAAATCTTGTGAATATCTGTTCTTTTGGACATAAATTACACTTCCTAAATTGATTTTTCTAACTCTAAATTTTACCACACATATTATATGTAGTCAACAAAAATTATACTAAAATGACATTAACACAGGAATCAATTCTCATTTCATCGGGTGCAACAAAACAGTCGAGTGCTATAATTTTCACTCCTGCTTCGTTTGCTTTTTTCAACACATCTGCAAACTCAGGGTGCCTCGCCCGGTTGGGTCTGAATTCGGTTATCCCCTTCATTTGTATAACGAAGATAATATAGCTTTCATAACCCTTTTCAATTGCAGATATGAGCTCCTCTATGTGCTTGACTCCCCTCTCTGTGGGAGCATCGGGGAAACTGACAATACCGTTATCCTCAAGGGTTACACCCTTGACCTCGACAAAAGCTTTTCGGTCCCCGTCATCAACGTAAAAGTCAAAACGTGATTTACCAAAGGTATATTCTCGACGGATAGCCGCATCACCTGAGAACAAACCGCTCTGTGGTAACCACTCGGCAACAACGTCATTTGGTATCTGTGAGTCCATATTTACTAAAATGACTCCCCTATCCGTAACCTTTTCTACGGCAACAAGGTCATATTTCGTCTTTCTCAAAGGATTATCCGATGCGCAGAGGTAAACCCTTGCATTTTCCACAAGGAGCTCTCTGCATCTGCCTGTATTTTTAACGTGAACGGTTTCTTCCTTACCATCCACTAAAACCTGTGCAATAAACCTGTTAGGGCGCGATATAAACACGCCCTCAAATATATTTTTATATTTCATAACATCAACTTAACAAAACATCGGAAACGAGCATCAGACAGAAACCTACAAGCAGAGCATAGGTCGCACCTCGTTCATTACCGTGAGCGTGTGTTTCAGGGATGATTTCGTCACTTGTTACATAGAGCATTGTACCGCCCGCAAAAGCAAGTGCAAATGGCAGAATAAATGATGCCACGCTTACTGCAAAATAGCCGAGAAGAGTGCCCGCAACCTCTACAAGACCCGTCATCATAGCGATAATGAATGTACGACGAGATGAAACACCCGCAGAGAGCATAGGTCCGATAATAACCATACCCTCAGGAATATTCTGCAATGCAATACCACCCGCAATCAACAGTGCATCCGTTGTGTTACCTGAACCGAAACCAACACCTGCAGCAATACCCTCAGGGAGATTGTGAATGGCAATAGCCATAACGAAAAGAAGTATCTTATTAAGGTTGTTGTTATTTACGTGCTCCTCGGAGTCTGCACCTGCTAATTTGTGCATATGAGGAACTAATTTATCAAGAAGATTAAGAGTAACGGCACCTGCAAAAATTCCCACTACGGTTATTATGATACCATATTTACCGCCATATTCGAGAGAGGGAAGGATGAGCCCGAGAACTGCCGCTGCAAGCATAACACCTGCAGCAAAGGACAGAACAATATCGCTGAACTTATGTGAAATCTTCTTGAAAATGAATCCTATTATTGAGCCGAAAATCGTTGCACCGCCAACACCGATGGCGGTAAGTAAAACCATCTGCATATAATCACCTGCTTAAAAGAAATTCCAATAAGGCGTTACACCCTGCAAGGACATCATTATAGGTTGTGGTAAAATCACCGCTGTACCAAGGGTCGGCAACATCATCACCGCTACCTGTAAAAGACATCAGTTTATATATTTTACCCTCAGGGTCATTCTTTAATATTATATTCATATTGCGGATATTTGCTCTATCCATACCAACAAAATAATCATATTTGTCGTAATCCTCGGGTTTCAGCTGAACGGCTCGCTTGCCCTCACACCCGATACCGTGCTTCATAAGCTCGCGCTTGGCAGGGGGATAAACGGGGTTACCCACACCACGCCATATCTCCTCAGTGCTTGTGGCAGAGGATGACACAAAGAACATATCCTGCAAGCCCTGCTTATTTATAATATCCTTGAAAACAAACTCTGCCATAGGACTGCGACAAATATTGCCGTGACAGACAAACATAATTCTAATCATATTATCACCTGATTATATTATAAAAAAATTTGGCTTATTGCACAAGTATATTTTGTATGATACAATGAGAAAAATATAATTCCGAGGTAGTGTATGGTTTCTGTTTTAGTAGTTATTTACGTGGTTTTTGTTTCACTTGGTCTCCCCGACTCCCTTTTCGGTGCTGCCTGGCCCGTTGTTCACCTTGATTTTGGTGTTGAGCAAAGCTTTGCATCCATTTACAGTATAATAACAGGTGTTTGCACAGGTGGCGCAAGCTTTGTTGCAGGCAAAGTCATCCGCAAATTCGGTACACCTATGGTTACATTTGTTTCAACGTTGCTTACCGCAACAGCTCTTTTAGGCATAAGCATTGCACCAAACATCTGGATAATGATGCTGTTCACTGTTATGATGGGTTACGGTGCCGGTGCTATTGACACAGCACTCAACAACTACATCTCCCTTCATTATAAGGCACGGCATATGAGCTGGTTACATGCCTGTTGGGGTATTGGTGTTACGGTAAGTCCGATTATAATGTCATTTTTCCTGACGGACAACAGTAACTGGCGCAACGGCTACCGTGTGGTGGCGCTTATGCAATTTACAATTGCCTTGTTTGTTGCATTTTTCCTGAAGAAGTGGAAAACCCGGGACACAAAATCAGTATCAGTACAAGAAAGCAAAGCACCCGATAAATCACTTTTTCAGTTGCTTAAAACAAATGGGTTAAAAACAAGCATATTGTCCCTTGGACTTTACTGCAGTATGGAATTTCTTCTTGGCACCTGGGGTGCAACCTACCTTGTAAACACATACGGCGAGAGTCCCGATGTTGCCGCAAGGTGGATTTCGCTATACTTCGGCGGCATTATGGTGGGCAGAATAATTTCAGGCTTCATCTCAATGAAGGTGAATGACAAAAATATGATAAGAGGCGGGATTGCAGTTGCCCTACTCGGAATTATTGTGCTCGCACTCCCCCTTGGTCCTGAATCAGCCTTCGGTCTCCTTTTAATCGGTGCAGGCTTTGGCCCTATATTCCCGAGCGTATTACACAGTGTACCCGACAGATTCGGCGCTGAATACAGTGCGGATTTCACAGGCTACCATATGGCAGGTGCATACGCTTTGGGCTTTTTGGTGCAATTGTCCTTCGGTTACATTGCAAGCTGGACAACGTTTAAAATAACACCCTTTGTACTGATGGGACTTATTCTCCTTATGCTCTTTGCGAACGAATATACAATAAAAAAAGTTAAATAACAATTGAGGTTGGTACAAAATTGTACCAACCTCTTCAAATATTAGTGCAGAAATAAAACAATAAAACTACATTTTATCATTGAAATGCAATTCTCTGAGACCCTCAACCTCATCGCATATAGGTTTAAGATTACAGGAATCACAATCAAAATTTACGCTTGACATTACGTGATCCAAGGTTTTTACTATATCACTATTCTTCTGTGATAATGCCCTGAGGGCAGAATAATCAAATGATTTATGGGTTATAAAATACACCCTTACACCCTTTACGCGTGGATTAGCCTGCAGTTTTTGAATATACAGATTACCGATAGTGTAAAAGCTGAGTCCGTCACGTAATGCTGATTTTGAAACTCTTACCTTTTCTGTTTTATCCCCTGTTGATGCTCGCATCATATACCCTGTGGGATAAAACTTATATTTTTCATACTCGATTTTTTTAATAATACTGTGTGCCGTTTGTTCATCCAATGTATCATCAATACTGACAACACAAACTCTTGCAAGCCTTGTGTTACCATTAATAGACTGCAAATCGTCACCGATAAGAACAACAGAATCATCCACAGGCTCACTCGTCACAAGCTCAACGCCTGTACCCTCAAGTTCAAATGCTGTATCGCGCTGCATTATAACCTGAAGATGATTATCGCAGGGAGCAATGCCGTCCGCATCAAAACTACGGTAATCAAGGTCAAGACCATTACACAATTGATGAAAATCATCAATAAGGTTATTAAAAAATTTCATCAGAGCTTCTTATCCCTTTTCATATTGTCATAGTGCTTCTGTAATGCATCATATACCTTACGAACAAGCTTCATATCAAGATTGAACCAATAAATTAAAAATGTCACCACAAAAAAAGCAACTATAACAGCAAGAATTATAAGTAAAATATCCATATATAAATCTCCTTAACCCTGTGCAAGACCCTTCTGGCGGGCATATTCAGCGGCACCGAGAGCACCCATAAGCTGAGGATCGGTATTGAGTTCAACAACCTTAATTTTGAGAACCTTTTCAATAGCCTTTTTCAGACCTGCATTTTTGGCACAACCACCCGTGAGAGTAATGCTGTCAGTTGCACCTGCTTTTTTAGCCATCACGAAGCATCGCTTGGCAACTGCAAGCTGGATACCTGCAGCAATTTCATCCATAGGCTTGCCCTCACCGACAAGCGAAATAACCTCGCTCTCAGCAAAAACAGTACACTGTGCGGTAATCGGAATAGTATTTTTTGCGTTAAGGCTGAGCTCTGAAAATTCAGGAAGTGACATTTCAAAAGCATTTGCCATAGCCTCGTAAAATCTGCCTGTACCGGCTGCACATTTGTCATTCATAGCAAAGTTTTTAACTGTACCGTCAGTGTCAATAGAAATACCCTTAACATCCTGCCCACCGATATCAATAATCGCCTTAACCTCGGGGTTTGTAACGTGAACACCCATAGCGTGACAGCTGATTTCAGAAATATTTTCATCAGCAAAGGGCACCTTGTTTCTGCCATAGCCTGTACCTATAAGGTAGCTTAGCTCCTCAGCAGAACTGAGAGCATCAACCTTTGCAACAGCATCATTGAGGGCTATCTCTGCACTTGCAACCGGATTAATTTTACTGCGATTTGTAACATCGGCAACTATGTTGCCGTTTTCATCAAGGATAACACACTTTGTGTATGTAGAACCAACGTCGCATCCACCAAAATATTTCATATTAATTCTCCTCTACTGATCCTTTACCAGGCTAATTCGTCTTCGAAGTCAAGAAGTGATGCATCGAGCGGCTCCTCCTGAAGAACTGTCTGCATATATTTATTGACCTCTTCACGCATTTCACGACGGGAAATTGTGCGCGGGTCCATAAGATCCTGCTTGACCCAGATAAAGTTTATGTTGCGTTCTCTCGCCTGGTCATCAAATATACCGGCAAGACCATCCATACCTTTACAAGAAATCTGATCGTACATAATAACCGTGTCGGCATTATATTCCTCAACAATGCGCCAGAGCTCATCAACAACGTGACGATAGCCACCCTTTGTATGCTTACGCATAATTGAACGTTGATAAGTTTTTGCAAGGTCTTTTAACGACTGTTCTTTATCCTCTGTGTTAATTTCAAGGTAAGATATCATTGTTTCCATATCCATAACAACATTCATACCCCAACAGTTTTCAAGCCAGTTAGCAAAGCTTGTGTAATAGTTGGCAGGACAAGACCAGACAACCGTTCTGTGCCGCATTTCTTTTGAAACAGGCGTCTTCTTTTCATATGCCTTAAGCATAATCTTATTAACCTTTTTGTCAACCTTAAGGAATTTCTCATTTGTACCACCAGAAAGATTGAAATAGAAAATCCTGTAAAGCCAAAAGCAAGCACCTGTCATCTGCGGATAAGGAGTTTTGTTAATATCCCATTTCTGAAGCTCGTAACCTAGTTGTTCGTTATACATTTTCATTCGTGAGAAATATGCATCCCAATCGAACTTCTCGCCTGTCTGCTCTTCAATAAACTTAATTAAATCCTTAATCTCCTCAACGCCGTATTCCTGAACATCCTCGCTGTTATAACGCAGCGGAACACCGAAGCAATGAACAGGCAGATTCAATCGTCTGTCAAGGAAGGATGAGTTCATAACAGAGCCGTCACAAGGCATATTAGTAGCTATCATACAGCAACCCATTTTGGGATAATCGTCAACAATTGCAACGCCTGCCTCGGCACTTGGCAAAGGGCAAACATCAGCAGGCACACCAAAGGATTCGGTCTCTTCAAGATAAGGCGGAGTAATCTGCTGATCAACCATTGACGATAAGAAAATCGGAAGTGTCTGCAAAGGAATTGGTATAAGATTCGGGAAGCCTGTAAAAACTTCATTGGGAACAATCTCATCCATAAGAACAATGCGTTTTGACAGCTTATTCCCGGGGTTGATTTTTTCATCTGCACGGAAAGATATATTTATCAGCTTTGTTGTATGCTTTACAATCATATTGTAGTGCAAATGCGCCATACGAAGCTGTGGCCCGCGAAGACCCGCAACGTGTCTGTCAATAAACGAGGGTGCCGAAAGATATGATGCCATCCAACGATAACGCCACAAGCCCTTTACCGTGGAAACCGGTGCTTTGAGCACCATTTTAATCATATCCTTCCAGGTGACAAGCCAACGATAATAGTCATACATTGTATCCTTAATGCCGCGCCATTCACGATGCTTAAGGATTGCGGTATGTTTTTTGTAAAGCTTACCGTAATTATCCATTCTCCTTCGCCTGCCTTTCCCTCTGGATTTTTTTGATTTCAAGGCTTTCAACAAAAGCCTGAACACGAGTCCTTAACTGACCCGAAGCAGAAGCTGTATACTGTCTGTCAACAGCGGCAGTAGGCACACCATACTCATTGTTCATTATGTGTGAAGCGAGAGCACGCTCATAGCCCCAGTATTCGCAGAATTTTATCTGCTCATACATTACACCGTCAGCCTGATATTCCTTAACGAGATTTCTGACGTAATCACGCCTTTCCTGAATCTTCTCGTGACTCATAAAACGAGGACATTGACTTGTTTTTAAATAATGAAGACATATTTGTGTAAGCACATCCTTACCTTCTTCAATAACTATCTCCTGTCTGCCCGGAAGTGCACCAAAGCAATATCGGTCAGCCACAACAAGGGCACCGCTGTCCTCAATAAGTGCGGTAAAATCGGGATCATCCATTTCACTGCCAACAACCACAATCTTAGCACGATATTTCTTTTTAGCATCAGGCTCACGAGTGCGAAGCTCCTCTAAGGTTTCTCGGAGCTTGGGAAGAATCAACGACTTGGGGCAACAATATGTAATAAGGTTAAGAACATGGTATTCATAGCCTGTAATTACAGGGTTATCAGCCTTACGAAGGTTACCGATTTCCGTCATAATACGGCAGACCTCATTGTGCTCCTCAACAGCCTTAAGGAGTGCTTCATCGGAAGTATCGATACCATAAACCTCAGTCATTTTATCAAGAATATGTATTCTTGCCTGCTTCACATAATGCTTCACAGTATGTTCTGCTATTTTAAACGGTGCATCAAGAAAAGTCACAAAAAACTTATCCTCCGGCACAAGGTCAAGAAGCTCAAAATGCTCAAGTGAACGATTCATTTCCGAACAGGTTTCGGATGCAAGTATTCCGTTAAGGAAGTTATAGCCACCTTCAATAGCTCTCTCAAGAATTGCCTTTGAGTAGCCGCAGAGAAAATTACTCATATAATACGTAGCAATATCCATCGACCCTGTACGGGGTGCTCTGAGCCTTACCGAAAAACTGTTACCACAATTAAGCAGAACCTCGGGAATATGATAACAAGTATAACCGAGGGCAATACCACCCTCATTCTTTGCCTGCTTCACAAGGTCATTGTTCGCTTCCTGAAGCAAATTTTCAAACTCATAAATATACTTTAAATCTTTCATATTTTACTCCACAACTTCAATTTCGCGAAGTGCCTTTTCAACACCCAGAACAATCTGTGAATCCTCAGGTAAGGCTGTAATATCCTTGCCTTCGATATCAAATATTGCAAGATTGGAATCTGTTTTAATATAGGATAACACAGGAATATCCCCTGTATTAATATGTGAAATAACAGATTCGTCGGGTATTCTGTTGACAATGGCTCCAATCTTTTCATACATAACAAGCTCGTCGGCAACAGATTTTATGGTTTTAATAACATCCGTGCCCTTTTTACTTGCATCAGTAATAAGGAGGAGATGTGTAACCTTTTCCATAACACGACGGTTAATCTGCTCGATACCTGCCTCACCGTCAATGACAACATAATCAAAATCCTGAGAAAGAATACTGATAACTTCTTTGAGATAGGTGTTTATTTTACAATAACAGCCTGAGCTTTCAGGTCTGCCGACGGCAATAAATGCAAAGTCGTCATTTTCAACCAGTGCATCAAAAATCTTGTAACGCGCTTCACCCAGAAGCTCAATAGCCGCCTTTGTTTCACCATCCTCCACAGTTGAAACTATTTCTTTACGAATGTCATCAATGGTCAGCTTAACATCCATATTAAGCGCAGTTGAAAGACCTACCGCAGGATCCGCATCAATCGCAAGGATTTTTTTGTCAGGATAAGCCTTAACAAGTGCCTTAACGATAGCGGCAGAAACAGATGTTTTACCGACACCGCCTTTACCCGCAACAGCTATAATTTTTGAAGTCTGACTCATCAAACCACCTCAAGTCATACAATAATACATATACAATGTGATTATAGCAAAATAAAACATATAATTCAACAAATAATACTCAATAAAATTTTTCAAAATGTAAAAAAAGGCTTGATTTATTAAAAATGTTATTATATAATAACAGAGCGTTTTGGGAGCATAGCTCAGCTGGGAGAGCATCTGCCTTACAAGCAGAGGGTCATAGGTTCGAGCCCTATTGTTCCCACCAGAAAAGAACTCACATAGTGTGGGTTCTTTTTGTTTTTGTTAAGTTTCATCAGAATGGCTCGAACCTTCTCGGCGTAGCCGAACATAATCGGTGTTCGCGTAGCGAATGAAAGGCAGAGCCTTTCGAGCCCTATTGTTCCCACCACGGAAAAAGTCACTTTTGTCTACCGACAAAGGTGACTTTTTTCAATGATATCCGTTCCTGCCGGAACGGGTGATATATCTTCGATATGATATCGCTCTGCGAGCGACGATATATGCCTTCGGTATATAAACGTAATGCAACCACAAAGCTACTTTGGGGAGCTAACTACCGAGTTACAATACTGTAATATTGAAAAAGCAAATCACTTGGTATATAATGTGCCATATAAACTAAAAAATCAAACAGGTACAAATATGAAAAAACAATCAAACTTACACGCATTCAAACTCATTTTACCTGTTGTTTTACTTGGTATATCAACAGGTGCGTTAACAGGCGCAGTGGTAACACTCTACCGCTTCCTTGCGCACCACACAATAGAATTATCGGAGAAAATTTACCACTT
>JAZNLJ010000070.1:0-3176 GCA_045579005.1 Acutalibacteraceae bacterium
AGTGGCAGATTTATTCTGCAATTTGAGTGGTACCGCGGGTTTTGTTTATAACTCGTCTCAAAGATTATCTTTGGGACGGGTTTTGTTTTGATTTGTCCCGCATTTTCAGGAGGATACTCATGGATAAGATTTCAGGGCTTGATTTTAAAATCAAGGAAATGGCTGCCCGTATCAGGGAACTGAGGGAGATTGAAGGTCTCTCTGTTACTAATATGGCAGGCAAAACAGGTGTTACCGAGGCAGAATACATTGCCTGTGAAAACGGTGAAAGCGACCTTAACTTCGCGTTTATTTATCGTTGCGCACTTGCATTCAACGTTGACGTAACAAGCATTATCGAGGGTAACACACCCAAGCTTACTAACTACGTTTATACAAAAGCCGGTAAGGGACAGAAGATTGAAAAAGCCCACGGTATGACCTACTATAACCTTGCGGCTAAGTTCAAAAATAAGATTGCTGAGCCTCTTTTCGTTGAAGCTGTATATTCAAAAGAAAACGAGAATAAGGATATTGAGCTTACCTCCCACGACGGTCAGGAACTTGATATTGTTATCGACGGTAAGTTGAAGGTTCAGGTTGGCGAGCATTCCGAAATCCTTGGCCCCGGTGACAGCATTTACTACGATTCAAATACTCCACACGGTATGATTGCTGTTGATGGTAAGGATTGTACCTTCTACGCTATTGTTCTTAATCCCAATGGTGAGCCTATTCCCGAGCTCCAGACAGCTCAGGCAGTTAAGGACACCAAGGTTGCCGTTAAGGATACCAAGGATCGTCTTTATAAGAGATTTATTGATGTTGAGGAGAACGAAAATGGTACTCCCACCTCAATCAAATTCAAGAATCTTGATAACTTCAATTTTGCTTATGACCTTATTGATGCTCTTGCAGATAAAGAGCCGGATAAGCTTGCAATGCTTCACATTTCAAGAGATAAAACCGAACGCAGATTCACCTTCAAGGATATGAAGAAGGCATCTGCACAGGCAGCAAACTACTTCAAGTCACTTGGTATTAAAAAGGGTGACAGGGTAATGCTTATTCTTAAGCGTCACTATCAGTATTGGTTTGCAATGCTCGGTCTTAATAAGTTGGGTGCTATCGGTATTCCTGCTCCCAATCAGCTGCAGGAGCACGACCTTGAGTACCGTTTTCAGGCTGCAGGCGTTAAAGCTATTCTCTGTACAACTGATGGCGACGTTGCCAACCAGGTTGATATGGCAGCCGCAAAATGCCCCGGTCTTGAAATAAAAATTGCCGTGGGTGAAAAGCGCGATGGTTGGCGCAACTATGACGAGGAAAGTGCGCTGTTCAGCTCACACTTCGAGCGCACAGCGGATGCCCCCGGAGGTAAGGATCTTATGCTTATGTTCTTTACCTCAGGCACAACAGGCTATCCCAAGATTGCCGCGCATAACTATACATATGCTCTGGGTCACTTCCATACTGCAAAGTATTGGCACAACGTTGACCCCGACGGCCTCCACTTTACAATTTCCGACACAGGCTGGGCAAAGTCAATGTGGGGTAAATTCTACGGACAGTGGCTCTGTGAGGGCGCACTCTTTGTATATGACTTTGACCGTTTTGATGCCGCAGACATTCTTCCTATGTTTGCTAAGCACAATATCACAACCTTCTGTGCACCTCCCACAATGCTCAGAATGATGATTAAGCAGGATATCTCCAAATACGATTTCTCATCAGTTAAGCACATGACCACTGCAGGTGAGGCGCTTAACCCCGAGGTTTACCGCCAGTTTGAAAAGGCAACGGGTCTTCAGATTCTTGAAGGCTTCGGTCAGACCGAAAGCACAATGATTATCGGTAATATGACAGGTGCTTCACACAAAATCGGTTCAATGGGTAAGCCCGCTCCTATTTATGACGTTTGTCTTGTTGACTCAGACGGCAACCCCGTTAACGTTGGTGAAAATGGTGAAATCGTTGTTAACGTTAAGGACGGTGCTCCTTGCGGTCTCTTCACAGGTTACTATAATGACGAGGAAAAGACCAAAGAGGTATGGCACGACGGCTACTACCACACAGGTGACGTTGCCTGGATGGATGAAGACGGATTCTATTGGTATGTTGGTCGTGTTGACGATGTTATCAAGTCATCAGGCTACCGTATCGGACCATTCGAAATCGAAAGCGTTATTATGGAGCTTCCCTACGTTCTTGAATGTGGTGTTTCTGCTGCTCCTGACGAGGTTCGTGGTCAGGTAGTTAAGGCAAGCATTGTGCTTGTTAACGGTACTGAGGGTACTGAGGAACTCAAGAAGGAAATTCAGAAATACGTTAAAGAGCGCACTGCTCCCTATAAATATCCCCGAATTGTGGTATTTAGAGACGAACTTCCTAAAACTACAAGCGGAAAGATACAGAGAAATAAATTATAATTACAAGAGGTGATTAAGATGCAATACAAAAGAATAACTCTTTTTGCAGGTCATTATGGTAGCGGTAAAACAAACATAGCCGTAAACTATGCAATGCATCTTAAGTCCCTTGGTGAAAATGTGGTTGTTGCTGACCTTGACATCGTTAATCCGTATTTCCGCACAAAGGACAGTCTTGAGGATTTTGAAAAAGCAGGCATTCGCCTTATTTCATCGGAGTTTGCTTCATCAAACGTGGATTTACCCGCACTTCCTCAGGATGTTTATTCAATCCTTGATAATCCTACAGAGTGTGCTATAATGGATATCGGTGGTGACGACAGGGGAGCCTATGCTCTGGGGCGTTATGCAGATGCCATCAAGTCAGAAAACAATTACGAAATGCTTTTCATTTTCAATAAATACCGTCCGCTTACACCTACCGCACAGGATGCGGCTGAGATAATGGCGGAGATTGAAAATGCCTGCCACGTTAAATTCACGGCAATTGTCAACAACTCCAACCTTGGTGAAGTGACAACTGCTGAGGATATATTAAATTCGGTAACTGAAACCGAAAAATTAAGCGAATTAACAGGCTTGCCTGTTAAAATGACTTCGGTCAGAAGTGATTTAGTTAATAATCTCAACGGAAAAGTCGAAAACCTCTTTCCGCTGACTTTACAAAAAAAGATAGTATAGGGTGAGGAAAATGGCAAAAGTAACATTTGCAGAAAATGTATGCAAGGGTTGCGGTTTATGCGTAACTGCTTGTCCCAAAAAGATTGT
>JAZNLJ010000071.1:0-58324 GCA_045579005.1 Acutalibacteraceae bacterium
ATCGTGGTTACCTGAACACATAATGAAGTTTGCAACGTTGATGTCCTTGACGTCCTCATAAACTCTGTCGTACTCATCCTGGAAGCCGTTTTCTACAACGTCACCTGCAACGATGAAAGCATCGAGAGTTGTTTCTGAGTTTTTAAGGTCCTCAGCTGTTGAGATAAGGTTTGTCTCACGTGAAGGGTTGTAGTTACATACCTGTGTGTCACCTGTAACAACAAAATTAATAACTGTGTCGTTTTCAATCTGCTTGATTACGTCCTCTGTGCCGGGCATTGTGATTGCACCGAAGGACATAAGCAATGACATAATCATTGAAATCAACTGGAATATAGCGTCACTGAAATGTGCCATAAAAAACATCCTTTTCCATAATATTTTTCCTAATTATATCACTAAAGGTAAAATTCGTCAATGGATTTTAAAAACTATTTTTTTATTGAAATGAAACAATATATATGTTATCATAATTTCAATGTATCCGTTCTAAGGAGGACTTTGTAATATGCAGAGATTATATACACGTTGGGGCAAGGAGCTCAATAAGGATTTACCCCTTAACGATTACCCCAGACCTCAGCTGAGACGTAACAGCTTCATTAATCTTAACGGTGAATGGAACTACGCTATTTATGATGAATACAAGAAATTTGCAGGTTATCAGGGCAAGATCACCGTACCCTTCAGCCCCGAGTGTATTCTGAGCGGTGTTGAAAAGATGGTTGAGCCCACCGATGTGCTCTATTATCAGAAAATATTCAACTTCAAGCGCACAAATCATCGTGTGCTTCTTCACTTTGGTGCGGTTGACTATGAATGCACGGTTACTCTTAATAACAGCGTTGTAGGTGAGCATAAGGGCGGTTATCTTCCCTTTACCTTCGACGTTACACAGTATATTCTCGACGGTGAAAATGACCTTCGCCTTGCAGTAAAGGATCCGACGGATACAAGCTACCATGCACGCGGTAAGCAGACCTTCAAGCGTGGCGGTATCTGGTACACACCTCAGTCCGGTATCTGGCAGACGGTATGGCTTGAGGAGGTTTGCGAGGGGTACATTGAGTCAATTAGGCTCACACCCGACATTGATGAAGACGAGCTCCTTATCGAGATAAATTATAACGGCAAGCCCACCGATGAAATGGCTGCAATCGCACTTGATAACGGTGAGGTTATGGCAGGCACAAAGCTTGTTGACGGTAAGGGCGTTATCAAGCTTGCTGATTACGAATGCTGGAGCCCCGAAAATCCAAAGCTCTATGACCTTAAGATTGTTGCAGGCAACGACCAGATTGAAAGCTATTTCGGTATGCGTAAGTTCAGCGTTGGAGAGGACAGCGAGGGTACTCCCCGCCTTATGCTCAATAACAAGCCTTATTTCTTTAACGGTCTTCTTGACCAGGGCTATTGGAGTGACGGCATGTACACCGCACCCCATGACGATGCCCTTATTTATGATATTCAGACAATGAAGGATTTAGGCTTCAATACACTCAGAAAGCATATCAAGATTGAACCCCTTCGTTGGTACTACCATTGCGACAGACTTGGTATGATTGTGTGGCAGGATATGATTAACGGTGGTGGCAAGTACAACTTCGTTGCTATCGGTACTGCACCCTTTATGTCAATGCTTTTCAACAACAAGCATGCAGGTAAGGTAACGGATGGTGAAAATCATTACGGCTACTTTGCACGTAAGGACAGAGAGGGCAGAGAGGAATTTTACAGAGAGTCTGAAGAGATGATTAATCTTCTCTACAATGTACCCTCACTTGCTTTGTGGACTCCCATGAACGAGGGCTGGGGTCAGTTTGACAGCGAAAAGGCATATGAATTCTACAAAGAAAAGGATCCCACAAGACTTGTTGACCACGCAAGCGGTTGGGTTGACCAGGGCTCAGGTGACGTAAACAGCTTCCACATTTACTTCACACCCTTTATGTTCCCAAAGTACAGTAAGAATGACAGACGTCCCATTGCTCTTACAGAATTCGGCGGCTACTCAATGCAACTTAAGGAGCATTCGTTCAATACAGATAAATTCTTCGGCTATCGCAAGTATTATACTCAAGAGAAATTCGACGAGGCTATTGCAAACCTCTATGAAAACAGGATTTATAATTGTATGAAGAATAAGGGCTTGTCAGCAATCATTTACACAGAGGTAAGTGACGTTGAGGACGAGTGTAACGGACTTCTCACCTATGACCGGGAGGTTGTGAAAATCACACCCGAGGTTATGAAAAAGGCTAACGATAAACTCAAATATTAAATTTTACGTTTATGGTGATGTTATGGATACTTTGAAAACAGGCAGATATCTTCAGCGTGTTACGGAGCGTTATCCCTTGGAGGGCAAGGTTTATTCTCTTGCGGTTGGTGATGATGTTATTTACCTTTGTACAAGCCAGGGTCTTATTAAGCTTTCCGGTGATAAAATCAACACACTCTCAGGTGATCTGATATTCACAACCGTTCACATCTGTAAGGACGGCAGAGTCCTCGCAGGCTGTGATAACAAGGTTTATGTTATCGGCGACAAGGGCGCAGAGCTTCTGGCAGAATTCAGCCACCCTGTAACTGATATCAAAGACAGCAACAATCTTTATGTGCTCACTCGCAGAGTGCTTTATGTAGAACGTGAAGAGGGCTTTTACCACCTTTCAAACTGTGAGCAGGATGCAGAGTGTCTTGCCCTTTTCGGTGACAGAGTCTGCGCTTCAAACAGTCGTTGCATTCAGCGTATGGAGGGTAAGCGCAGGTCCTGGCGATGTATTTTCCATGACCACTCAACAATGCCCGCCATTGAAATCAATACTGTTGCGTTTGACAAAATCGGTAATCTTCTTGTTGGTGCAAAAGAGGGATTGTTTATCTATGATTACAAAAACGGCTGGTATTCGCACAAGGAGATTTCTGCATTACCTCAGGAGAGCGTTTATTCAATAGACGTTGCTGAGGACGGCAGTATTCTTGTGGGCACAGACGCAGGCGCGGTGCTTATCAGAAACGGACTTTCCAAGTACCTTCCTGCTACAAGATATGCTTTTAACCCTCTTGTAACTGCAGTTGCATTCAGCGGTAATGATATTTACACTGTTTCCGAAGGCGGTATTGTAAAAATTAGTGAAATAGAAATGACACTTTATGACAAGGCTGTTCACTTCTTTGAGAATACCGAAAAATATTTCCCTCGTAAGGATGGTTTTATTACAGGTGTTTCAGGTGAGTTAAAAGAGGGTAGCTTTTCAAATATCAGTGACAATGACGGCTTGTGGACACAGATGTACCTTGCGGCCCTTTGCCTTTGGTATGACAAAACAAAGGATGAAAAAATCCTCAAAGCTGCCCGCAGATACAAGGATGCAATGCTTGTACTTACCCGCGCACCTGAGATAGATGGCTTTACTGCACGTGCAGTAAGATACCCCGATGAAGCAACCTGGGGTCAGGGCCTTGAAACACAGGAAATCGGTAACGAGTGGCACCGCTCAAGTGACGGCACCTACGAGTGGCTTGGTGAAACCTCAAGTGACGAAATGACAGGTCATTATGCAGGCTTCTCACTCTACTATGACCTCTGTGCCGACGATGCCGAAAAGGCAGAGATACGCGAGGCTGTGTGCAAAATCACAGACCATATTATGGAGCACAACGGTTATCTCTTTGACATTGACGGCAAACCCACAACCTGGGCTTGCTGGAATGAAGATGCCCTTAATAATGACAGTATGTGGACCTGGGAAAAGGGCGTTAATTCACTTGAGTACCTTACCTTCCTCAGAATTACCTATCATATGTCAGGTAATGATAAGTATCTGAACAAATACAACGAGCTTATTAACAATCACCATTTTCTTATAAATGCGGCTTATCACAAAAAGGCAGACGGACACACCTGCCACATTGATGATAACCTTGCAATGTGCAACACACTTGCATATTTAAGGCTTGAAAAAAATCCCGCTATAAGACAGTACATATTGTTAGGCCTTGCATCACATTACGATTATGAAAAAATCGAAGGGAACCCCTACTTTGCTTTCGTTTACAAGGGCTTTACAGGTGCACCCTGCGATGTTGATACAATGGTGAAGAATCTTAAGGAGCACCCCTTTGAGTTGGAAAACTTCCCGATGTACAACAGTATGCGTCGCGGTCTTGAATATGACGATGAGTCTGTTTATTGGGGTGAAAAGCCTCGTATAAAAACACCACTTGCGTGGGATGAAAGACCATATTCAAAGCTTGGTCTTCGTGCCTTTACCGTTGACGGTGGCAGAAAGGGTCATGAAAGCGGACTTACATATTTGTTCCTTTATTGGTTAGGCAGATATTTTGATATAATTGAATGATTAATTTGAAAATTCCGTAAGATGAAACTCTTACGGAATTTATTTTTGCTCTTTCGAATATACTTTACAAAAAAGACAAGGGTAGGGCAATTCAATGGAGCATTTTTTAAATCTTTCACCATTAACAATAACTTCCGTTTTACTTACCCTTGGTGTAATATTTGTTAATGGCTTGACCGATGCGCCCAATGCCATTGCAACCTGTGTTGCAACCCGATGTATGACTGTTGGTAAAGCGATTTTTATGTCGGCAGTTTTTAATTTTCTCGGTGTATTTATTTCGGGTGAGGCGGGGGCATCCGTTACGGAAACCATAATAAATATGGTGGATTTTGGCACAGATAAAAGGATAAGCATTGTTGCATTGTCCGCGGCAATGTTTTCGATTGTTTTGTGGGCTGTACTTGCCTGGTACTTCGGAATACCCACAAGTGAAAGCCACGCCCTTATTGCAGGGCTTACGGGCAGTGCAATTTGCGTCAGTAACAGCCTCAACGGTGTGAATACGGGGGAGTGGATGAAGACGATTTACGGTCTTTTCATTTCCTGCTTTGGCGGGTTTATATGCGGATATATTATCTGCAGAATAATCCTCGCCGTTTTCCGCAATGTAAAACGTCAGAAAACTGACATTGTTTTTAAATACGGGCAGATTTTTGCTTCTGTTTTAATGAGCTTTATGCACGGTGCACAGGATGGGCAAAAGTTTATGGCGGTGCTTATGATGTGCACGGGCTTGAACGGAAATGAAGGTCAAAAGATACCGCCCGCAGTAATACTCCTTTGCTCCGTTGTTATGGCAATGGGTACTCTGTCGGGCGGTAAAAAAATTATTAAATCTGTGGGAATGGATATGGTGAAATTGCAAAGGTATCAGGGCTTTAGTGCTGATCTGTCAGGAGCATTGTCCTTGCTTTTAAGCACCTGTCTCGGGCTACCTGTATCAACCACTCACGCAAAAACAACCTCAATGATGGGGTGTGCCTGTGTGAACGGCACAAGGGGAGTAAACCCGCTTGTTGTAAAGGATATGGCTCTGACGTGGATATTCACATTTCCGGGATGTGGCGTGCTGGGGTTTGTGATTACCGGGATTTTTATGCATCTGTTTCTGTAATTTCATAAATCACAACACCATGAGGCGCAAGGCTTGTATTAAGTGTAAGCGCGCCGTTTGTAACGGTAGCTTCACTTTCTTTGGGTACAAGCTTTGAACATTCTGTATATTTTGGGAAAAGCTCGTTGAAGTAGGTTTCACGGGCTTTTTCATCTTTTAATGTAGTGGGATTATCAATTGATGGGTCATCGGGTGACCAGGCAAATTTATCGTCTGTGATATTGAAGGCTTTTCTGTCCTCAACCCACTCGTCAAAGTAGTTGCAATTATCATCAATTACATATTGTGTAACCTTAACCTTTTTTCCATCAAACTGAGGTGCAGAAATATTGAAGGTAAGGTCAATATCGTTGTTATATTTAAGTGAATTTTTGTAGTTATATGCCATCACACGGAGTGTTTTTGAGCTTTCGTTAAAGGCGGATACTGCATCAACATCACTGCCAAAAATAACACCGCTTTTTTCTTTTGACGTATCAAGAAGCTTTGAACCCTCAAACTGTGATGTAAGCTTTGCCACGTGGTAGCTGACTGTGGGATTTCCTTCAAAAAAGCCGTTTGAAAGGTATGACCATGCAGAAAAATAATTGATATTATTGTTAAACATCTGTGTGTAAAGCCTTGCGTCGTAAGATGCCTGGTAGGTGTGGCCCACAGTACGGGTTAATAACTCGTCATTATCACCACCGGGTGTGCCGACAAGAAGTCTGCCTTCATCAATACCGAATATAAGGTCATTAAGACCTACACTTTCAGCAGTTGTTCTAAGGTAATTTATTGTTTCAGGTAAGGTGTAGCCTTCGGTAAACTCCTCTGCGCTGTAGTCATAAAAACTGCCTGAAAGGTAGCACACACGAGTTCCTTTTTTGCCTGTTTTGTAGTTTTTTCCTTCGGCACAATGCTTGATGAAAATTGCTTCATCCCAACCGCCTTCGGTTACTGCCATGGCGTGTGCGCCTACAAAAATGTTTTCGTCAATGGCATCCTGCAAGGCGGCAACTGTGTAGTCGTAAAGCTTACAATAAGCCTCGGCAGACTTATCGGGGTCTTCATCAACAGCACGGAACCAATCATAGTTTTCAAACTCTGTCATAACACCGAAGCGCCATGTAAGAACTTCCTCTTTACCAAATTCTTTTACAAGCGCACTTGCAAGGGCGTGAATGTAGTTGTAATAAACATTGTAATCATCAGGTGGGTATGGGTTCATTCCAAAACCGATGTCATTTGTGGCATCCTTTGAATACTTAAGCGGAACACTGCCCAACTTAAGGAAGGGCTTTGCCCCTATGTTCACAAGACCGCGACAATTGTCAATAAGGAGTGTGAAATCGTAGTCGTCGAGCACGTTTTTGTTAAGGGGGTCCTTGAATAAATCCCTTGCCTCGGTACCACCTGAGCATTGCATAAGCTGAACATACTCAACGAACTCAAAAATATTGTTTTCAGGGTTTATTTTAGCATCTTTAAAGGGGTTTCCTTCAATGGACCATATATTTACGTTATTTACAACGTTGGGTAATGCTCTGCCCTGCTGTGATGCATCAATACTGAAAACGTATTTGTTGAAAATCCCGCTGCCGATAAATGCAACTGTACCTGTTCCGACAAGCGCAACGGCAAGTATAATTGCAATGATTTTAATAACTTTTTTCTTCATATATTTCACCCTCTTATGATGTATGAAATTAATTTATCACGATAAAAGGGGTTTGTCAAATGGAGAAAGTTTTATAAAATAGATTTATTAATTGACCAAAAACCGAAAATATACGTGTATAGGGTGAAAGGGGGTCATAAGATGATGAATTCATCGGCACGGCCGACCGGTGATATTGAAAAAGCCGTACATGCTTACGGCAACAGTTTGTACAGACTGTGCTATGTTATGCTGAATAATGAAAAGGATGCGGAAGATGCAGTGCAGGACACTTTTATGAAATATATTGAGAAAAGTCCCGCATTTGCAGATTCGGAGCATGAAAAAGCATGGTTGATTACCGTGGCACAAAACAGATGCCGTGATATATTACGGCAAAGGAAAAGGTATTTACAGACCGATGTTGAGGTGGTGCAGGAGTACATTGCCCCCACAGAAAACAGTGGTATTCTCGACGCGCTTATGACCTTGCCTGAAAAATTCCGCCTCGTGCTGACTCTGTATTATATTGAAGGATACAGGGTTGAGGACATCGCAAAAATTATCGGCAAAACACCGTCGGCGGTGAAAATGCGACTTCAGAAGGGTAGGCATTTGTTAAAGGAAGCCTACGGAAAGGAGAGCTTATAAATGATTTTTGAGAATCTCAAAACAGAAGCAGAAACAATCAGAATGACAGATGATATGCAAAACCGAATTATAAGGAATTGCAAAGCTAAAGAAAATAAAACGGAGGTATTATTTATGAAAAAGACTAATTATAAAAAGTTTGTTGTCGTGGCGGCAGTAGTTGTGGTTTTGCTCAGCATTTCCGTAAGCGCAATTGCAACGGACGGCTTCGGTATATACAAGGAAAAAAAGAACTTGAGCGGTGCAATTGTTGGCGGTGTTTATGAACAGGCAACAAATGAAATCCAGCTTAGGACCTTGTCGGAAGGTGATTATGTTACCGTAAGTGCAACAATAATTGAGCCTGAAAGAGCACCATATTTCAGCTTTGATACTATCAGAGTGGGTGCATACAGAATAGTTGATTCCGCAGGTGCAGTTGTGTCACAGGGTGAGGGTACAGAGCGTGTTCTAATTACTGATGGTGCCTTTGAAATCAAAATTCCCTTTAATAAAACCGGTGAATATAAATTGTACATCGATTCATTTGTTGGTGAAAGCAAGGCAGACCAGCCCCTTGAAATCAAGGGTGAATGGGAATGTGTAATCGTGAATAGTTAAAATTATGCTCCCCCTGTACTTCGTGCGAGAAGTACAGGGGGAGCAATAGTATCTTATATCGACCAACAACTGTCTGTAAAGCGCGTTGCACGGTGGGGGAATGCACGGAAGAAATCCTCTGCTATACCATTTATTTCAACACCGTCAATAAAAACAGCGGTTTCGGCTGTGTGACCTTCTCCTGCAAGGAGCAGTCTTGCTGCAGCAGGGGGTGTGAGTGAGATGTCGTAATCTCCGTCAGCCCTTTGCGTAACGGTTGCTTTGCCGTTCTCATACTCAACATCAAATATGCCTGTGTTTTGCGGAAGGTTGTCAAGGCTCAATATACTGAACTTGCCGTGTTCTTCGGGATATACGTTATTTTCAAGGAGCTTTTTCATATTGTATATTCTCCCTGCGTATCCGCCCTCATACTCGTATTTTACATCGTCGATTCTGTCAATAAGGCAGGACAGAGGAGAGCCTTGATACTGTTTTTTCACAACGAGAGTTTTTACAATGCCGTCGTAGTTGCGTAAAAAACCCACAATTCCCTTAAGGGCATAGGGAGTCAGCGCAAAAAGCTCCTCGGCAACAAGCTGTTCGGGACGGTTTACCTTGAATCGAACGTAGCCGTCTGCCTCACCCGAGGGGTTACGGTGAATATAGGTGTAATCAGCCTCCTCCAACGGTTGCTGACAGAAGTGTTTTTTGTCCTCTCGCAGAGTCATAAGGTTTTCTTTGAAAACGCATTTGTTGTGTAATTCACACAGTTCAGGGAGCTGTTCACCCGTAAAAAGCTCAACGTTGTTGTTGCGGGGAATGTGCTCAAGCTTGTGGAATGGCACTGCGATTTTGAAAACACGGTTGAGATTTGCATAACCGAATTTCTCATAATATTCAATTGAGAAGGGTGAAAGAAAGCCTGCTACAATATCGTTTTCGACGGCAGTTCTGCCAATCTCATCAAAGATTGCCCTGACTCCGCCAATTCTGCGGTTTTCAGGCTGACTGCATATTCCACTGAGAACCACTGTACTTAAAAGGTTACCGCAGTAGTTGCATTTGAAATCAAAGACTTCAACGCCTGCAATAAGTTTGCCTTCGTGAAAAGCACCGAGAACAGGCATTTCAACTTCCTTATCAACATCTTTATCAAATTTCCAGATAAATGACGCGGCAGATATCTTAAGATAATCCACAGCTTCGTCGGGTTTTATAAATCTTACTTCCATAATAGTTCTCCTGAGGGGGGTATAGTGTTGGTTTTATTATAGCATTCTTAACATAGAATTCAATATTCTAAAGGTGAAATGTCATTTGAGCTTGCAAGTCGAAAGTGATTGAGCAGTTGCATTCAAGATACTCGCACAAGACTTGTTTTTAATTCAAATCAATACCCATTTGTTCACCTATTTCCGATCTTTCTCTTTTGAATTTTGGATTTCTTAAATCATTGTTTACACTATAAGCGGGAATTTGGTTCCAATATGGTTCGTTTGAATTCTTTTTTATACAATCCAAAAGAATATTTAAAGATACGTTAAGCGAAAAAGATACACCATTGTTTGTGAAACCTCCGTATAAAAGAGTTCCGTTTTCTATTTCTTTAAATGTTCTCCCGTATTGTAAACATATTGATTTAGTTCCATAATTGATACTTCTGCCATACATAATAGGAAAATCTTCATTTTGAGTTAATGGAATGTTGCCTGTTATTTCGTACTCACCATAGAACAAACGGTTATCTGCAATTATTGTAGAAGGCAGAGATTTGAGCGTTTTTAATTCATCTATGGTAACATCTTTTCGTTCAGTTGCAATATGGAATACGCTACAAACCAAAGGCTTTGTCATAAGAATATCCCAGAATTCTGTTTTTTCTCTTCTCATTTTATCAAAATTCAGAATAATTCGTCCGTAACCATAAAGACGTCGATCTAGTTTAAAACGAAAAACATCGCCTTCTTTAAATTTGATGTGTTTGCGCGACTGTTTTGAGAAATTCTCAATGTCGTTAATATCATCTTCTGTAGTTTCGTTGCACCACTTAATTACCCATTCTTCAAACTCATTTATATCTGCTATATCGAAGTTTTCGTAACACAATGAATAGTAAGAACATTCTGTTGTACTGTTATAAAGACTTATGAATCTATGATTGAAGCTTAAAACCATACCAAAAGACGATCGTTTTAACAGATTAGATGACGATAAAAGAACAGGCTTGCCCCTTGTTGTTTTAGGTAATAAATATTTGCCGTCTTCGGAAATTATTTCGCAAAGCTCACATTCCGAATATTCAATATCACTTACAGTTATACATTTTTTGATTATATTGTTTTCACAATAAGCATAAGTTTCAAAATTGTCATAGGGACTTGCTTTGATTTTTATACGTTTCCATTTTTCGTTCACAGGAATAAGAGCGAAACATCTTCGCTGTTCATTCGTAAGTTCAAACATATAATCACCACCACAAATACATTATAACATAGCAAAACATAATGGGCAATAAAAGTCTTTGGCGAATACGAAATAATTGAATCTGGTTCAGTTTTCAAATATTATTCTGGACGTAAAAATAACGAGTCCACACAGATATGTGAACTCGAAATGTTATTTGTTATCAATCTTCTTTTCAATAGTAATGCAAGACGAGGTTAACATTCTTTGTATTCTACCACAGAGATTTCTGTGTTTTCTAAAAGTTTTTTCGTCTATTGAACCTGATGAAAATAAAAGCTTTAACCAGCTTTCTGTTTCAACACATTCTTTACGGGCGATTTTGAATTTAGAAAGCATATCGGGAAGACTTTGGGGGTATTGTGCTTCGGTAATATTGGCGAAAACACTTGATGAAGATTTACGGATTTGAAGAATTGTGTTTGCATTATCCTTTTTATTGTCTATAGACTTACACAATTTTTCAATCTCAACAGCCAATTGTTCTGAATATTTCATCAAAGGATTATCTATCATAAACTCACCTCTTGAAACAGTATATCAAAGACAAAGACTTAAATCAAGCGAGGCAAATCACGACGAAGTCGTGTATGTAATTCGTCTTCAGACGGAATGTAATCGCAACGAATGTTGCGTATGTAATCAACCCGAAGGATTGCATACACCAAGGTGATGCCATACGCCTTCGGCAATTACATACACGCTGAAGCGTGATTACATACCAATCCTTCGGATTGGATAAAAATAAAGCACCTGCTACTGCAGATGCTTTATTTTTTGGTCCGAGTAGCGAGACTTGAACTCACGGCCTCTTGACCCCCAGTCAAGCGCGCTACCAACTGCGCCATACCCGGATAACCGAGGGATATAATATCACAACGTTTCGGGATTTGCAAGTGTTTTTTGAAAATTATGTGAAATTTGTTTCTGATTACTAAAATTTATTCTTGTTGCAAGGGATATTTAGCAATTATGTATTTGCGACTTTGATGTCGGTGCCCTTGTAGTAGTGGGTAAGTATTTTATCGTAGGTATAGCCCTTTTCTGCCAGGTAGTTTGCTCCGTGCTGGCTCATACCCACCCCGTGACCATAGCCTTTTACAGTGAAGGTGATTGCGTCATCTTCAATATTTACGGTAAAAACGGGGCTTCTCAGACCGAATGCGGAGCGGATTTGCTCACCTGTATATTTGTTGCCGTTTAATATGGCCTCAAGCACAGTTCCGCTTGGTGAAGTTTTGGTGATTTTTAATGCAGCATTAAGTGTTTTTACACCTTGCGGCACAGGAGACAGGGTTTGGATGCATTTGTTGAATCCATCGGTGTTGTATGAGATTGTTGATCCATAGCCCTTGGCAGTCTTGTCACCACTACTGTCAACACTTGTGAGATAGGGCTTTTTTGTTCCCCACAGGTTTTCTGAGTTTTCTGTTTTACCGCAGGATATGGCGTGAAATGCGGCAACACACAGCTTGCTGTCATAGTATAATGCTTCGTTTTCAACGGATTTTACCGCGTTTTTTAGTTTTTTCTCGTATTTGTCAAAGTCTGCGCCCCACTTTTCCTTTCTTTGCACTTCGTCAATGTAGCCTTGGTGCATTTTTATATCGTCGGTTATGTTGTTCTGCTCGTTTTTTGTATCAGCTTTTTGTCTCAGGGCATTGGTATAGCAGGCGACGGCTTGTGCTTTGATTGCTTCCTCGTTGTAGGCAAGGGGCATTTCCGCCGCTACACTTCCGCAAATGTATTCAAACATATCCATTTCTACACTTTTGTTTTCGGCAGTTCTGAAAACTGTGATTGTGTCTTCGTGTTGCGGCAGGGTAAGGGTTGTAGGGGGAGGTGTTGAGGAAACAGTAGCATCTTCCGTGTGCGTTGGAGAAGGGTTAATCATTGCTATAGGTGTGCATATCATCGCAAGTGCCGATAATATAATGAGTAACGCGTATTTTTTCATAATTTGCCATCCTTTTGTTTGTTGCTGAATTTTTGTTGACATTATCGTTATAATGTTATAAAATAATATGAATTATTGTTTAATGGTATGACTAAAAAATTTACGAGCAGCAAGGAGTGACTATATGCATTCATACATTGAACCTGTTTCTACTAAGGATTTTTCATCACTTTGCGATGAACTCAAAGAATACAGCAATGTTCCCGCAGATTATTTTGACCGCTTTGAGGTTAAGCGGGGACTTCGCAATCGCGACGGAAGCGGTGTTATGGCAGGTCTTACAAAGGTTTGCTCTGTTGAGGGCTATTATATTGACGATGGTGAGAGAAAGCCTGTTGAGGGTAAGCTCAAATACCGCGGTATTGATATAAATGAAATTGTTGAGGGTTGTGTCAGGGAAAATCGCTTCGGTTACGAGGAAACTGCCTGGTTGCTTCTTTTCGGTCACCTTCCCACTAAAGAACAGTTGAAAAAGTTTAAAGAGATTCTTGGCGAATCACGTGATCTTCCTGAGGACTTCATTGAGGATATGATTATGAAGGCACCCTCACCCAATATTATGAATAAGCTTGAAAGATCCGTTCTTTCACTTTACTCTTATGACACAAATCCCGATGATCTTTCAATCGAGAACGTGCTCAGGCAGAGCATTCAGCTTATTGCTCAGTTACCCACCATTATGACCTACGCTTATCAGGTCAAGAGAAGATATTACCTCAAGAAGAGCATGTATCTCCACCCCATAAATCCTGAGCTTTCAACTGCTGAAACCATTCTTTACAACACACGCTCAAATCGTAAGTTTACCGACGAGGAAGCAAAGCTTCTTGATATCTGCCTTATGCTCCATGCAGAGCACGGTGGCGGTAATAACTCTGCTTTTGCAACAAGAGTGCTTACTTCAAGCGGTACAGATACATATTCAGCAATTTCAGCAGGTATCGGTGCACTTAAGGGTCCGCGTCACGGTGGTGCAAATATCAAGGTTACCGAGATGCTCGGTCATCTTAAAAACGACGTTGAGGATATTACAGATGCAGACCAGGTTGCAGACTTCCTTAAGAAGGTTATCAACAAGCAGGCGGGTGACCGCAGTGGTCTTGTTTATGGTATGGGTCATGCTGTTTATACACTCTCTGACCCGCGTCAGATAATTCTTAAGCGCGAGGCACTTAAACTTGCCGAGGAAAAGGGATATGCAGACCGGTTCAAAGCACTTGAACTTATTGAAACCCTTACACCCGAAATATTCGCTCTTGAACGAAACAATACAAAGAAAATTTGCGCAAACGTTGACCTTTATTCCGGTCTTATTTACGAGATGCTCGGTATTCCTGAGGATCTTTATACTCCTCTGTTTGCAATTGCGCGTGTGGCAGGCTGGTCTGCACACCGTATTGAGGAGCTTATTTCAGGTAACAGAGTTATCAGACCTGCATACAAGAACGTGTCAACACCCAAGGAGTACGTATCAATTGATGAGCGTATCTCAGGCTTCAAAAATTCACCTGTATACGTGCCTATTGAAGAAAGATAATATTCCTCGAAAGGATTTTTATTATGAATAAACTTAAAGGTTCATCATCTGCTATCAAGATGAAATATCTGCTTTTTGTTTTTGCTACCGTTTTTCTTGTGGCATTGCCCACAAGAGTTTATCAGTTGCTTGCATTGGTTAACACTCAGAACGGTTTTTTCGAAAACGGAGATATTACTGTACCGGTTCTCTATGCCGTGCTTTTCGTTTTCGTGCTGCTGTTTATGATGCTCAGTTTCCTCAGTAAAGAGGTACCGTCACCTAAGCTGCCTACAGGTAAAAACCCTGTTCTCGGTATCACTTCAATTGTGATGATTGGCGGACTTGTCTGGGATGTTATTGCTATTGAAAACCTTGTTGTGCCTAAGACTGGTATGGATTTCAATATGGGCATTTTTACAAGCCTTCTTAAAGCAAATATCCAGGATAATGGTGGTATTCTGCTGATTTTACAGTTCGTTTTTGCAGTTTTTGCAATTTTCTATTTCCTTGTGTTTGCCATAAGTCACCTTAATGGTAAGGGCTCCTACAAGGAATTCAAGCTTCTTGCACTTTCACCCCTTTGCTGGTGCATCACAATGCTTGTTTCAAGGCTTATGAAGGCAGTAAGCTTCATTACTGTTTCCGAGCTTCTGTTCGAGATTTTTATGCTTGTGTTTGCAATGCTGTTCTTCCTTACTTTTGCGCGAATTTCTTCGGGTGTATTTACTGAGGATAGTATGTGGGGTATATATGGCTACGGTCTTTCTGCTTGCCTTTTTGCAGGTCTTGTAACCATACCCAGACTTGTTGCAATGTTCTCAGGACTTGAGCCCGTTGAAGGGCATGAATTCAGCTTTGCTCACCTTTCAATTCTTGTATTCGTTTTCTCATATATCATTGCTTCACTTGGTGTTGGCTTCAAGGAAGGTCTTATCAACAGAAAAACACTTACCGAAATTGATCTCCCTGACGAAGATATGGTTATCTCTAAGGGCGAGGGTAGTGTGTTTATTGCCGAGGTTGATGAGGTTTCCGAGGCAGAAGAGGAATCAACTGATTTCTTCAAAGATGAGCCTGTTTATGCAGACGAAAAGTTCCGCGAGGCAGTTTTCGATAATAGAGCTGAAAAGACTAAAAATTTCTTTGAAGGGCTTGATGATGAGGCTATTGAGGAGCCTTCAGATGAAATATCTGTTGAGGAGCCTGTAGTCGAGGAAACTACGGAAGAGCCCGCTGTTGAAGTGGTTGTTGAGGAGCCCGTGATTGAAGAAATCGCAGAGGAGCCTGTCGTTGAGGTGATTGAGGAAGATTCTGTAATTGAAGAGATTGCAGGGGAACCTGTTATTGAAACAATTATTGAAGAACCCGTATCTGAGGATTTCACAGCTACTCCTGTTGTTGAGGAAATTGTTGAAGAAGCTGTAATCGAGGAAGTAGTCGAGGAAAAGCCCAAAAGAACTTTTGGCAGACGTAAAAAAGAATTAGAACCCGAAACAATAAAGCCCATGTCCCTTGCGGATATGAGAAAAAATAAAGAGGAATAATTACCTACTTTACAAACTCTGAGGGCAGGAGAAAATATAATGTTTCTTTCCAATATTACAATGGCCGGCCAGCAGGTTCTGATACTGTATCTGATTGTTGCGGTCGGCTTCATAGCCGACCGTTTGCATGTTTTTGGAGAATCAACTGCCAAACGGTCAAATGACTTACTGTTTTATATCGTTACTCCCGCGGTAATGATACAATCCTTTATGAATATGGAGTTCAAGCCGGAAACTGCAGGGGCGTTTTTTATAGCGTTTCTTTGTATGAGCGGAACTCTCACCGTGGCAAACCTTATTGCTGTGCCGTTTTTTAATAAGAGCGGTGATAACAAGGCTGTGTTCAAGTATGCATCAGGCTACGGTAATATGGGTTATATGGCATTACCTCTCTGTCAGGCTATGCTTGGTTCGGAGGGCGTGTTCTATTGCTCGGCGGGTGTAGTTGCATTTAATATTTTGTCCTTTACTCACGGTATATGGGTTATGACAAAGGGTAAGGACGAAACAAAGTTCGATTTCAAAAAATTATTCTTTAACCCCGGCGTAATATCCGTGCTTATTGGTATGCCCATATTCATTTTCGGTCTGGATTTACCCCAGGTTGTGGATTCTGCCGTTAATTACGTGGCAAGCCTTAACACGCCGCTTGCAATGATTTTCTTTGGTACTTACATCGCAAATACCGATTTGAAAACAATGTTCAGTGTTAAGGAGAACTACCTTGCAGCACTCCTTAAGCTTGTGGCTTTGCCCCTTATAATGCTTGTCGTGTTGCGCCTTTGTGGTGTTACGGGTGTGCTTCTTACAGCCTGTATAATTTCTGCATCTGTTCCAAGTGCAAATAATACGGTTATGTTCTCGGCAAAGTACGGTAACGATACGGGTGTTGCATCAAAGGTGGTTACATTTACCTCTGTGTTGTCGGTGCTTACCATACCCGTTATGGTTGCCTTGAGCAAATTGGTATGATATAATGTTATAAATGTGAATAAAGTAATTTATAACAAATAAATTATATGGAGTGATGTTAATGAAACTCGTTATAGGTATTGTCAATAGTGACGATGCAGGTGATTTGCTTGCAGAAATCACACAGGCATCATTTCAGGCAACCAAGCTTGCTACGTCAGGTGGCTTTTTGAAAATGGGCAACTCCACCATACTTGTGGGTGTGGAGGATGAAAAGGTTGATGAGGTAGTCGGGATATTCAAGAATTGTTGCTCAAGAAGAACACAGATGGTATCAACAACCCCTCCGTTTATGGGTGAGGGCTTCCTGAGTGCTACACCTGTTGAGGTTACAATCGGTGGTGCTACTCTGTTTGTTGTTGATGTTGAACAGTTTATGAAGATATGATTGAACGAGTTAATTTTTCTGAAAAAGTTTTAGAGAGTCTTGATAATCTTTTCGGTGATGGCAGGTGTCCTCACGCTTTGCTTATAGATGGTGGCAGTGAGTTCCGGCGTACTGCTCTTGCTCGGTTGGGCGCAAAGATGATTGTCTGTGCCAATCAGGAGCGAACTCCTTGCGGTGCCTGTGAAAATTGTCGTAAGGCGGATGAGGAAGTCCACCCCGATATTATAACCGTGACAAAGCCTGACGACAGGAAGTCCTTTGCCAAGGCGGATATCAAGAAAATGGTTGCAGATGCTTACCTTACACCTAACGATTCTGACAAAAAGGTATACATTATTTCTGAGGTTCAGCAAATGACCGAGGAGAGTCAGAATCTTTTACTTAAAATACTTGAAGAACCACCCTCATATACTGCATTTATTCTTACTTCACACACAGCGAATGCGGTTATCGGTACGGTTCTGTCACGAGTGACACGAATACGTCTGGGTAAGAGCGAGGATACTGAATTCAGCGAAAAGGCAACAGCGGTTGTCCGCGCTTTATCAGTTGCGGTGAACTCGCCTTATGAATATGAAAAAATTAAGGCAACAGCCCCTATGGACGGCAATAAGAAACTTGCTGTTGAGGTGCTTGAGCTTTTTATTGCCGTGATGAGAGATGCGATTTCTCTCAAGTCAGGCGGCAGGATATTATTGAATGACTTTTCAGTACAGAGTGAAGCCCTGTCACAAAGCAACAACCTGAAAAAATTGTTGGATATGTATGATGTTGTCTGCGGAATTTATCGTTCTGTGGAGAACAATCCTAACTATACGTTGCTTTCGGCTGTCCTTTGTGCGAGATTATAAAATAGAGTGGATACATTTTACCCACTCTGAACGGAGAATTTTTATGGCAGAAGTAGTAGGTGTACGCTTTAAAGAAAACGGAAAAGTGTACTATTTTGACCCCGATTCAAAAAAATATTCAAGGGGCGATAACGTTATTGTTGAAACTGTACGCGGTATTGAGTGCGGTCAGGTTGCAGCAGGTAACAATACGGTAAGTGATGAGGAAATCATCCATCCCCTTAAAAAGGTTATCAGACCGGCAAACAAAGAGGATCTGAAGACCCTGGAAATCAACCGTCGCAAGGAGGTTGAGGCATTCGGCTTTTGCGAGCAGAAGGTTGAGCAGTTAGGCTTGCTTATGAAGCTTGTTGAGGTTGAGTGCACCTTCGACGGCAGTAAAATATTGTTTTATTTTACAGCAGATGACAGAGTTGACTTCCGTGAGCTTGTAAAAATACTTGCCGCACAATACAGAACACGTATTGAGATGCGACAGATTGGTGTGCGTGACGTTTCAAAAATGCTTGGTGGTTTAGGTATCTGTGGCAGACCCTTCTGTTGTTCACAATTCCTTGATGATTTCCACCCGGTATCAATAAAAATGGCGAAGGAACAGGGTCTTTCTCTTAACCCAACCAAAATCAGCGGTACCTGTGGCAGACTCCTTTGTTGCCTCAAATATGAGCAGGAGTCTTACGAATATCTTAACAAAATCACACCCCGTGTAGGCTCTGTTGTTGATACCAAAGAGGGCAGGGGAACCGTTACTGAAAGCAACCTTCTCACAGGTAAATTGAAGGTTTGTCTTGACAGACGTCCCGAGGCACTTCCCGCAGAATATACCCGCAAGGAGGTAAAGCTTGTTCGCAAGCCAAAAGCTACTCCCGAGGCAGAAATTGAGTCGGATTTGGTAGAATAAACAGTTTTTGCTAACAAAAAATATACAATTTATCTATTGATTTATTGAAAATATGTGCTACAATAAAACAAAAAAAGCAAGGAGGTAACACAAATGGCATACAAAATTACTGACGCTTGCATTTCTTGCGGCGCTTGTGCAGCTGACTGCCCCGTTGAGGCAATCTCTGAGGGTGACGGCATCTATGTAATCGACGCTGACGCTTGCATCGATTGTGGTGCTTGTGCAGGTTCTTGCCCTGTAGGTGCTCCTGTTGAAGACTAATTGAATATTTGTCTTTGTCCCCATCTTCTTAGGAGGATGGGGTTTTGTTTTTGTGCGATGGAAAATAAATATTGTAAAATTTTTTGTAAACTATTTGTTTTTATATAAATATATGTTATAATAAAGCGATTATGGATAGGTGCCGCCAGATTTGTGAGGTGTTTTGAATGGCAATGAGTCGATTTATTGATATTACAGACTTTTCAAGAGAAGAATTGCGTGAAACCCTTAACCAGATTTCATATATCCGTGATAACCGCAGTATGTATGCAAATGACCTTGCGGGTAAAACGGTCGCAACGGCATTTTACGGAGAGCCGACATTGAGTCAGCAGGCTTTTTGCTCAGCCGTTGCACACATGGGAGGGACTGTTGTTCCATTCGGCGATGTTGCCGGCGTATCACTTAAGGATGCTGTTCTTTCAATGAGTTCCGCAAATGATGCCATAGTTATCGACCACCCTCTCAAGGGTGCGGCAAGGGCAGCTTCTCTTTATTCAAAGGTTCCCGTAATCAATGCGGGTGATGGTGGCAGGGCTTATCCCGTCAGGACACTTGCAGATATTGCACAGGTGTGGATTGACAAAAAGCACGTTTCAAATATGAAAATCGGTTTTCTTGGTGATTTCAGCAACAATGCTTGTGTGAAGGGCTTGCTTCAATGCCTTAATCTCTACAAGGGTAACGAGTTTTATTTCATTTCCGTGAACGGTAAGCCCCTGAATGATGAGTACATAACCCTTATGGATAAGCGTGAAAAGCCCTTTGTGGTTTTTGATAATCTTTTTGATATTTTGCCCGAGCTTGATATTTTGTATATGACTCGTGTGGATAAGAACTCCTTTGACAGCGAGATTATGTACGAGGCGCGCAAACACAATTTCACACTCGGTGAAAGAATGCTTATGACTGCCAAGCCCGATTTATTGATCATGCATCCGTTACCCAGAGGTAGTGAGCTTGACGTGTCGGTTGACTCTGACCCTAGGGCAGGTTACTTCAATGGGCAGGAAGTATTTATGGTTGCCTGTAAGGCGGCTTTCTCAAAAACCCTTTCACAGAAGATGGGCAAGAACACCCTTCCTTGTTGGGAGAACCCCACACACGAGTGTTACTGTGGCAGGGATGATTGCATTACCTCAGCCGAGAAATATCTGCCACCTCTTTTCAAGGAAACTTCTGACGGCAGATTGATTTGTAAATATTGCAACGGAGAACTGAAACAGGATGAGTAAAAATATTCTCATAATAAAAGGCTCGGCGCGTAAGGAGGGTTATACCAACCGCCTGTGTGATGAAATAAATAATATTTTCAGAGATGATAATATTACTGTTTTTGATGCCTATAAGGAAAAAACCTTGCCTTGTACAGGTTGCAATTTTTGTGAAAGTTCAGGTAAATGTGTAAACAGTGATCTGGATAAGTTCTTTGAGGTTTTTGAAAATGCAGACATTATAATTTTTGCAAGTCCCGTTTATAACGGAACATTTACCTCACCTGTTAAAACCCTGCTTGATAGATTTCAGGTTTATTACACAGGCTTTTATGCTAACGGCAAGGTGCAACAAATTAAAAAGCGCCGCAAGGCATATCTTGTTGTTGCCGCAGGCAGAAGCGGTGAAAAGGCAATGGAATATATGAAATGGCAGCTTTCATGTGCATGCAGCATATTGAATATCGAATTAGTACAATCCTTTTTGTGTCCATTTACGGACACAGAGCCTATGTATGATGAGGCTCTCAGTGAAATAACAAGGAGTTTACATAATGAAAAAACGAAGAAATAGAATTACGGCTCTGATAGTTTGTATCGCGGTGCTTCTGGGAGCGCTGTGTGCAGGAGCTATCGCTGTATCTGTTACAAACGGTTTGTTTAAAAACAACACACCAACATACATAAAGTTAGGTACTGAGCTGGCAGGTATAATCCGTAGTTCGGATGATTATGAGGCATATATGTTCGACGTGGCTGAGCCCGGCACTCTTGTGGTTAGGCTTAACCACGAGGATTTTATGGATTCAACCAAATCAGGCTGGACACTCTCTCTTTATAAAATTGTTGACGAAGCAGAAAAGGTGTACAAGGAGGTTGCTTATTTCGAGTCCTTCTGGAGTGATATGACCTCGGATTGGGGCGAAACCGGTCTTGATGCAGGTACGTATCTGCTTATGGTAAATCCGGGGATGTATTTCCTTGAAAGCGAATACACCCTTTCTACCATCTTTACTCCCACAGATACGTTTGAGCGCGAGCCCAATGACAGCAAGGAAACAAGCACGTATCTTCAGGTGGGCTATGGTAAATACGGCGTTTCTTCACGCAGGACAGAGGGTACCGATATGGACTGGTATTCATTTGACCTTGCAGAGGATAGTTGCATCAACTTATCTTTCACTCATCCGGATGGTACTTTTCCGCAGGTTGGATGGACGGTAACTCTTGTGAATGAGAATAATGACAAGATTACACAGTTTACATCCCGTCTTACAGACCTGGTTCTCAAAACAGGCTCAATCGGTCTTAAGGCAGGCAGATATTACGTGTCTGTTGAAGCACAGACAGAGCTCTGCAAGACTTATACCCTTGTTGTTGGTGCGGATAAGGCGGTTAACCACGAATTTGAGCTTAATGATACTCCCGAACAGGCAATTGACCTGCCGCACAACTTCGGTATCAGCGGAAGCCTTGCTGACAGACTTCTCGGTCTTGATAAGGACTATTACAAGTTCGAGGTTGAAAAGTACGGATATATCGACTTTACCTTCAGCCATGAGCTTCAGGACGGCAACAAGAACGGTTGGAATGTAAGAATCTTCAAGCCTCTTGAGGACGGTACTTATTATGAAATCGTCCGTAAGATTTCCAAGTGGAATGAAGAAACGATTACAATAGAATCCTTGGGACTTTCACCCGGTGAATACTACGTATGCATCGATGGTGACTCAATGTCATATAACTCGGCAACATATACCTGTAAGTGGCAGTTTACTGAGGATGACAGGTTTGAGAGTGAGCCCAACAGCACAATGGCTACTGCCGATAATATTGAAGTGCGCACATATTACTACGGTGCGATAATATCATCTGATGTTACCTACGACGAGGACTATTACAAATTTACTCTTGATTCAACATCACGAGTTTGTCTTGAGTTCGGTCACGACAGACTTAGCGGCAGCAACATCTGTTGGAATGCAAGCATCGTTGATGCAGACGGTAAGTCAAAGTGTGCATTGAAGTCGGCGCTTAACGAGGGTCTTCTTACAACACCTGTTGTTGAGTTGCCTGCGGGTACTTACTACGTGAAGGTTGAAACGGGTATGTACGGCTCTGAAATCCCATATTATTTCAAAGTGGTGAAATAATATGAGGCTTAAAAGATTATTAGCGGTTGCAGTAGGTATGGCAATTCTGTTGCTTTCAGGTTGCGTACCTGCTCCGACCAAGGATAATAAAAGCAATGTGATTGCTGCATCCTTTTATCCCGTTTACATATTCACTCTGAATCTAACTGCGGGTATCGAAGATCTTACAGTTGAATGTATGGCGGAGCAGAACGTGGGCTGTCTTCACGACTATACGCTTACGGCAAAGGATGCTAAGCTTCTTAATGATGCAGACGTGCTTGTGATAAACGGTGCAGGAATGGAGGGCTTTATTCACAACTTGAGTGATACTGCTGAGGATATCCGTATTGTTGATTCATCTCAGGAGATTAATATTCTTTGTGGTGAAGGCGGTCATTCTGCTGACGCGGAAGAGCATGGCGAAGAGGAGCACAGCCACAATCACGAGCACAGTGAAAATGCTCATATATGGATGTCTGTGGATAATGCAAAAAAACAGGTTGTGAACATTGCAGACGGTCTTGTGAAGGCCTATCCCAAATATGAAAATAAGGTTCTCACAAACCGCGATTTGTATATTGAACGACTTAATGAATTGAAGAATGATATGGCAGTAGCTTCCTTACAGGTAAAGGACAAGCCTGTTATAACCTTTCACAATGCTTACGATTATCTGGCACAGGATATGGGGTTTCACATTGTGACAACCATTGAAAGTGACCACGGCGGAGAGCCATCTGCGAAAAAACTGGCAGAGCTGAGCGTTACCATAAAGGAACAGCGTGTGAAGGCTTTGTTCACAGAACCTCGATATGAAGGTAGTGCGGCAACAGTATTATCAGCCGAAACAGGTGTGGGGATTTACACTCTTAACCCTGTTCTGAACGGCGGAAACGAAAAAACAGCATATGAGGATATAATGCGCGAAAACATTGATATTATTTTAAAGGCGGTGAAATAATGGCATTCGAGAACGGTTGCGGTCTCTGTGAGATTCAGATAAAAAACATAAGCGTAAAAAGAGGCGGCGAGGTTCTTCTTTCGGATGTTTCATTTCACCTGCATTGTGGTGAGCTTACAGCGGTTATCGGAGTAAACGGAGCAGGTAAAACAACTCTTGTTAAATCTATTCTTGGAGAAATTCGTCACGAGGGTCAGGTTACCTTTGAATCCCACCACGGAGAAAAGCTCAGCAAGATTACAATCGGTTACGTGCCACAGCACCTTGATTTTGATAAATCCGCTCCGATAAGCGTTGAAGACTTTCTTCTTGTGGGCAGGACAAATTCTCCTGTGTGCTTCAACAGAAAAAAGAAATTGTCAAAAGAGCTTGACGAAGCTCTTGAATCTGTAGGCTGTTTAGAGCTTAAGAAAAGAAAACTGGGTGAGCTTTCAGGCGGTGAGCTGCAGAGAGTTATGCTTGTAAATGCGTTGTACCCATTACCCGAGCTACTTATTCTTGATGAGCCCGTGTCGGGTGTGGATGCAACAGGCAGCGAGCAATTCTATAAGGCAATTATGAATCTGAAAAAGAACTACCATATGGCGATTGCCATTGTCTCTCACGACCTTGGAATCGTGAAGGAGTACGCAGATAACGTGGTTCTTATAAATAAAACCGTTCTCAAAAGCGGTTCTGCTCAGGAGGTTTTCGGTTCACCTGAGTTCGGACAGGCATTTTTCAGCGTGCCGGAAAGGTATGGTGAGAAATGAGCAATATTTATGAAATTGTATCTGAATTTCTTCCCTTTGATTGGGCAGATTACAAATTTATGGTGAATGCTCTGATTGCGGTTGTTCTTATTGCACCTCTTATGGGTATTCTGGGTACTATGGCAGTCAATAATAAAATGGCATTCTTTTCCGATGCTCTCGGTCACAGCGCATTTACGGGTATTGCTCTCGGTGTGTTGTTGGGAATTAAAAATGAATTGATTTCCTTGATTGCTTTCGGTGTGTTTATTGCCCTTGTGATAACCCGTGTTAAGAACAGAGGTAATACCTCGTCTGATACAGTAATCAGTGTATTTTCCTCGGGTAGCGTTGCGGTAGGTCTTCTTGTACTTTCCTATGGCGGAAGCTTATCCAAATACAACTCCTACCTTGTAGGTGATGTGCTCAGCATTACAAATGGCGAGCTTCTTACTTTGTTTATTACGCTCATCTGTGTTGTTGCTATATGGGCGTTTATGTATAACAAGCTTCTTGTTATTTCCGTCAATAAAGAGTTGGCGGCAAGTCGGGGCATAAAAACCTCGCTTTACGAAAATATTTTTGTGATAGTGGTAGCCGTCGTGGTTATGCTGTCCATAAAATGGGTGGGTATCCTACTTATCAATTCCTTGTTGATTTTACCCGCCGCCTCTGCCAGAAATCTGGCGAAGAATTCGAGACAGTACTTAGCGACTTCAGTTGCAATTTCTCTGATGTGTGCAATAGCGGGACTTCTTGTGTCCTTCTATGCTGACACATCTGCGGGTGCAACGATAGTTACGATTTTAACTGTAGTGTTTTTTATTACTTATGCAATTGGTTCAAGAAAAAAATAATCCCGAAAGGAATGTATATAAATGTTATTTTCACAGGATATCGGTGTCGATTTAGGTACAGCCAACACCCTGGTTTTCGTTAAAGGTAAGGGTATCGTAATCCGAGAACCCTCAGTTGTGGCTGTGGACGAAAGAACTAATCCCAAAACAGTTGTTGCAGTTGGTGCAGATGCTAAAAGAATGATTGGCAGAACACCCGGTTCAATTACAGCGGTCAGGCCTATTAAGGACGGTGTTATTGCCGACTTTGATATGACCGCAGATATGCTCAAGGCTTTTATCAAGCGCGCTATCAGCAGCTCACCCTTCAACAGAGCAAGGGTTATGATTTGTATTCCATCAGGCGTTACAGAGGTTGAGCGCAGAGCTGTTCATGATGCGGCAAAGAGTGCCGGTGCAAGATATGTAAGCCTTATTGAGGAGCCTATGGCAGCGGCTATTGGTGCTGGTCTTCCTGTTCTTGAAGCAACAGGTAGTATGATTGTTGATATCGGCGGCGGTACGTCTGAGGTTGCAGTTATTTCACTGGGTGATATTGTTACCTCAAAGTCCGTGCGCGTTGCAGGTGATAACTTTGATGATGCTATTATTTCCTACGTTAAGAGAACCTTCAATCTCCTTATCGGTGAGCGCTCAGCAGAAGATATCAAATTGAAATTAGGCTCTGCTTACCCTTACGAGGGTGAGGCGGCTATGGAAATTAAGGGCAGAAATCTTATTGACGGTCTTCCCAAATCAGTTGAGATTACAAGTGAGCAGGTTCGCCAGGCTCTTGCAGATCCGGTTGATGAAATCCTTGACTCAATCCGTTATACTCTTGACAGAACTCCTCCGGAACTTGCGGCGGACATTATTGAGAGGGGTATTACCCTCACAGGTGGCGGTGCACTTCTCAGAGGTCTTGATAAGCTTATTGCCGCAGAAACAGGTATGCCTGTCAGGGTAGCAGAGAATCCTCTGGATTGTGTTGTTAACGGCACAGGTATATGCCTTGAGAAGGATTTGCTTGGATTTAACGAAAGATAAGGATTGAAATAATGAAAAGATTTTTGCAAAGCGGCAGTTTTAAAACGCTGGTTGTAATAACCATTGTCGTTCTGCTGGGTGTTTTGTGTGCGGCAATCAGCCGTAATGCATCATCACCGGTAACTACTGTCGTGGGAACTGTTTTTTCGCCGTTGCAGAAGCTTTCGGCATATATTGCAGATAATCTCAACGATGTTGATGCGTCCTTTGAGTCCTCTATTATATACAGGGCAAAGAATGCGGAGCTTGAAAAACAGCTTCAGGATTATCGCAGAAAGCTTGTTGAATACGATGAGCTTAAAAATAAGGTTGATGCCTACGAGGAGTTTTACGGTGTAAAACAGAAAAACCTGGATTTTGAGTTCTGCTATGGTACGGTTATTTCCCGAGATGCGGCAGATGCCTATGATTCCTTTGTCCTTAACACAGGCTCAGGCGATGGGGTTAAGGTTGGTGACCCTGTAATTTATGGTGAGTATGTTGTGGGTATTGTCAAGAAGGTGAATTATTCATCCTGTGTGGTTTATTCCGTGCTTGACCCCAGAGTGAATATCGGTGCTTATGAATCAGGTACAAGAGAATATGGTTATATAAGCGGTGATGATAAGCTTTATGATTCAGGAATGTGTAAGCTGTCAGGGCTTGATTCCTCTACCTCGATTGTTGCAGGCGGTATGGTGTGCACGTCGGGTGCAGGAGGAGTTTTTCCCAACGGACTCATAATCGGTGAGGTTATTGCCGTTAAGAGTGATGACGTTTCTGCAGGTTATTATGCAGAAATAAAGCCCTTTGCCCAATTCAATGAAATAACGGATGTTTTCGTTATCACTTCGTTTGAAGGTCAGGGTCAGGGAGAGATAAAAGACTAATTGTATCTTATTATTTATGAAAAGAGGTGAGTCCCTTGAGATATGATAACAATAAGCCAAAAATAATCCGTTATGCAATTTATACTGTTTTGCTTGTGGTGACAGCTCTGCTGCAGAATTCACGAGGGGCTTTCCCCGAAGTATTCGGTGCAAGGGCGTTTGTTGTGTTGCCCTTGTGCGTTGCAATTGCTATGCACGAACGTGAAATTGCCGCGGCCGTTTTTGGCGTGGCGGCAGGTGTTCTGCTTGATATATGTACCGCCAACGACGGCTTCAATTCCGTTGTTCTGATGCTCCTTTGTGCTGTTTGTAGTCTGCTTATAAGCCACTTTATGCAGAACAATGTGGTAACATCGCTTGTTCTTTCGGCAGGTACAATCAGTGCATACAATATATTGTACGTTATTGCGAATCTTGTTCCTGCGGGAGGCGGAAGCTCCGTGAGACAATTACTTTTGTTCTATCTGCCGTCAGCGGTATATACTATGATATTTGTTCCCATCTATTATTATATTGTCAGATGGATTTGGGGAAAGGCCGAGGAATCGGGCAACAGATGAAGTAAGTAGGTATCAGAATGTCTATTGAATTGCGAAGAAAGAGAACAGTTTTAGGTATCATCATAATAGCGGTGGGATTTCTTCTGCTTGTGGGTGCACTTGTTAAAACACAGCTTATTGACGGTGACGAGTATAAGGCAGCGGCCAAGAGCCTGTCCGTGTCATCAAGCAAGGTTACAGCATCCCGTGGTGAGATAGTGGATTGTAACGGTAACCCTCTTGTCGGAAACAGGCAGGGTAATTCTGTTGTGTTCAAATATAGTGAATTTCCCGAGGCAAAGGACCAGAAGGCACGAAATGAACTTATCTATTCACTTATAAAGCTTTTTGAGGAAAATAAGCTTGAGTGGTTGGACAGATTACCCATTGTATATGAGAAGAATAAGCTTGTAGTTGATAAGGATAAAAAGGCAGAGTTTACCTATATGGTATCGGAAACCATGCTTGAACTGGAGAAGGGTGAAAAAGCAACTCCCGAGGAATGCCTTGATGCACTTATTGAACGATACGGACTTGAAGGATATAAGAGAGTGGATGCACGAAAAATTGCTTCCGTGTGCTTCGGAATGAAGTATTTGTCATTTTCAACCGTATCACCCTACACCTTTGCAGAGGATGTGCCTACGGAGATAATTTCAATCATTATGGAAAAGAGTGCAGCTTATCCCGGTGTTACCTCCGAAAGTGTCAGCTACCGTGAATATGCGGATAAGGAAAGCTTTTCGCATCTTTTAGGTGTGGTTGGTTCAATCAGCTCCGATGAATATAAAAGCGAACAGACAAAGCTTGATGAGAAACTTAATGACGATTCGCTTACAGCTTCGGAAATTACCACTCTTAAAAATAACGCCTATTCTCTTGATGATACCTATGGCAAAAGCGGTATTGAGGGCACTATGGAGCAATATCTTAGGGGTACTAATGGTATCAGGACAACAACCACTGCTTCCGACGGAACTGTGTCCGAGGATTACCAGATTAAGCCCGTGCAAGGTGATACTGTTGTTACAACTATTGATGCAGGCCTCCAGAAGGTGGCACAGGATGCCCTTGCAGAGATGCTTATTGATAATAAGAATTCCTATTATTTTGATACCGCAGGTGCAATGGTTGTTCTTGATTGCAATACGGGTGCGGTTCTTGCAGCGGTAAGTCTGCCCACCTATGATATAACAACCTATTTCAAGAACTATGATAAGCTTGCAAATGACAAAAACAGTCCTTTGTGGAACAGAGGTCTGCAGAGTGCATACGCCCCCGGTTCAACAATGAAGCCTGCGATTGCGCTTGCAGGTCTTGAGGAAGGTACAATTAATATTAACAGCGGTTATTATTGCGGTGGTACATTACAGGTTGAGGACCAGACCTTTGGCTGTCTGTCAACTCACGGTGGCTTGAATGTTACTACGGCTATACAGAAATCCTGCAATATCTTCTTCTTCGAGTTAGGTCGTGAATTAGGTATTGATAAAATGAATAAGTACTGTAATCTCCTGGGGCTCGGTCAGAAAACGGGTATTGAGCTACCCGAGGCAGAGGGTATGCTTGCAAGCATTGCCAATAAAGAAGCTAACGGTATGGTGTGGAATCCCGGTGATACCGTTCAGGCTGCAATCGGTCAGTCCGATAACCTTTTCACACCCCTTCAGCTTGCAAACTACTGTGCAACAATTGCAAACGGTGGCACAAGATATCAGCCGTATATAATAAAATCAGTATTATCCTCAGATATGTCCGAGGTTGTGTATGAAACAGAGCCTACTGTTATTAATACACTCAACGTAAACAAGAAAAACCTTGATATTGTAAAACAGGGTATGCATCAGGTTATCAGCGATAGCTGCGACGTATATTTCAGGAATTGTATTGTTGATGCCGCAGGCAAAACAGGTACCTCACAGCTTAATCGTACCACAGAGGGCGGTGTGAGTATGAAGTGCAACAACGGTTTTTTCATTTCCTTTGCACCTTATGATAACCCTGAAATTGCTATTGCAATCGTTGCGGAAAATGCTCTCAGCGGTTCAAGAACCTCTCAGGCGGCTGTGCCTGTTTATAACTATTATTTCGGGCAGAAAACAAGCGTTGATACTGCCCCTGCTCCTAATACGCTTATAGGGTGATATGATGAAAATTATTGCTGTTGCATCTGCCAAAGGCGGTGTGGGTAAATCCACTTTTTGCTGTAGTGTGGGTAAAATGCTTGCTCTTCACAATCAGAGGGTTTTGCTTGTGGATATGGATATCGGTGTGAGAAGTCTTGACATCCTCCTCGGTGTTGCCGAAAAAACGGTTTACAACTGGGGTGATGTTATAAAGGGTAACTGCGAGTACAGGAAAGCAGTAATTGAGATATCAAACGGTCTCTACCTTATGGCAGCTCCCATTGATTTCTGCGATGAATACACCACAGAAAGCTTTCAAACAATGCTTGCATCATTTGAAAAGGACTTTGATTATATAATCCTTGATGCGCCGGCAGGACTAGAAAGCGGTTTCAGATTTTGCGGTGGTGTGGCGGATTGTTGTGTTGTAATGTCAACACCCGATCCCATAAGCATCCGTGCGGCAACCTATGCGGCACAGAGTATGCGCACTATGGGTATAAGGAATATCAGGCTTGTAATCAATAAATTCAACAAAAAGCTTCACAAAAAAATCGATGTTGATGAATTTATTGATACCGTAGGAGCACGATTTCTCGGTGTAATACCCGAAAGTGAAGAAATTTACCGCTTTGTGAACGGCGAGAAAATTCCGTATAACAGTAAGGGGAACCAGGCGTTTTTGCGTATTTCTCAGCGACTTGAGGATAAAAACGTTCCCTTCCGTGTGAAAAATCTTTGATTTTTCCATTGACTTTTTTGCCTATGGTTGTATAATAAGGTTGCTCGAAGAAAAGTAGCTACACTTCGCGCCGAAAATAAAACAGGGGAGCTGACGGACGTCGGCTGAGAAAGAAAACATCCCTTTTCTGACCCTAATAACCTGATGCGGATAATGCCGTCGTAGGAAAAATATTCTTCTGTAAGACTCTCCCTATGGCTGTGTTACCGCCGTAGGGAGATTTTAATTCGGAGGAATTTTAAATGAAAGAACTTACAAAAAAGCAAAAAATAAGACGTGTTGCCGAGAGTGCTGTTATGCTGGCTCTTGCAACGGTTCTGTCAGAATTTGCAGTATTCAAGCTGCCGTATGGTGGCAGTGTGACCTTGTTCAGTCAGGTGCCCATGGTTGCACTTTCATATCGTTACGGTATTAAGTGGGGCACATTTTCAGGTATGGTAATGGGCGTTATTCAGATGCTGTTCGGTTTGGGTAACTTCTCCTATGTCAGCGGAGTTGCGGCATATCTTATATTGATATTTGCCGACTACGTCATAGCCTTTGGTTGCCTTGGCTTTGGCGGAATGTTCAGGGAGAAAATTGAAAATCCCGCTCTTGCCCTTGCTTTCGGTGGCGGTGTGGTATCGATTATAAGATTTTTATGCCACTTTGTAAGCGGTGTGACAATCTGGGGTGACTACTCAGGCGGTGCTGTGAGTGCCCTGTGGTATTCTGTTACATATAATGCAAGCTATATGTTGCCTGAGCTCATAATCACTCTTGTGGGGTGTGGTGTAATTGGTGGTTTGGTGGACCTTTCATCACCTGAGATGAGAATGCGCAGACTAACCAAAAAGGCAGAATAAAGTAAATAATTTGTAAACCTCCTGAAGATATATCTAAAACTATTTGAAATTTAATGGAAATAGTGGTAGAATGATATAGTATATCTGAAAGGAGGTTCTTTTTATGAGTGACAAAGATTTGGAACTTCAGAACGAGAACACCGTCTCCGCAGGGGATAACCCTGAGTTGGAGGAAAAAGCCGCCAAGAAATTCAGCGGTGAAAAAGCGTACAGGAAATCAGAGCTTGACGAAGAACTTGAGTTTCTTGCACAGACCTTCCGTGAAGAACTGAAAAAAGCACAGGAGCAGGGTGAGGAGTTTTTTGAGGATGAGGAAGGCGTTATTCCCGAGGATGAGCTTTGTGAATGCTGTGGCGAGTGTCGCAAGGATAAATCATTTGGCGAAAACTATCCTTATTGTGCGGAGTGTCGTGATGCAATGACCCGCTACCCCATAAGCTGGTATAATATTGTTATCACTATTGCACTTGTGGCACTTTCTGTTATGTCATGTGCAACATTCTTCGGTGACTTTGATGGATATTATTATACCTATCTTGGCGAAAAGGCGGAGTCACAGCGTAAGATGACTACTGCAATTGCTAATTATGATACTGCAATAAGCATATTTGACAAAGAGGAAATCAATGCCAAGGGTGTTAAGCTCAAGTGCGCTGATGCTGTTTATGAAACAATGGGCGAGGGAGTGTCGTCAATGGATAAGGTTTCTGACCTTATATCTGACGCACTTTCTGAATTTGATACAAAGCTTCCTATGTACAAGAGCTACGTTGACCTTCGTGATGAGGTTATGGTTCTTTACGGTACAATGCAGAAGTTCTATCTTGTTGTAAATGACTCAAAGTATGCTGACTTTGAAAATAAGGAAGTATATGAAGAAGCGATGACTGCTATCGGTTCTCTTATTGACGAAGAAATTCAGGTAAAAACTATGTATGGCAATGGCTTGAAAACTTATCCTGCCGATGAAGCCATAGTAAGATTTTGTCAGTTTATGTATGCATATACAGCCGGTAATCACGAGGATTCTTATCAGTATATGCGCAAGGTTGAAGAGCTAAAGCCCGGTTATCTGTGGCTTTATGCGTATGAATTGGGCCTTGTGGATGCACAGACGGGCGATGTGAAGTCTGCCAAAGAACTTGCTCAGGCTATGTATGAAAATGATATAGAATACTATGGCTCATATTGTGTGTATGCCTGTGCAGAGAGACTTTCAGGTAACCTGGATAAATCAATCAATTGGGCTGATAAAGGTATCGAAAATGTACCTGACAGCAGCGAAATCCGTCGCCATAAGGCAATGGCGCTTGCGATTAAGGGTGAGTTGGATGAAGCGAAGATTGTTCTTGAAGAAGCTAATAAGCTTGAACAAAACGGCTTGCTCAGTATTACCCTCCTTGTTGTTGAAAATGAATTGGGTAATGCTGATGCCGTGAAGGAAATCAAAACCTATCTTGAAGAAAACAATGTTGAAATTCCACAACGCACGCAGGAGTATCTCAGCGGTAAGCTTACTTTACAGAAATTGTTCGGGGAAGGGACAGGTGATATCGAATGACAACTGTTTACGTGGTTACGCGTGTTCTCACGTTCTTCGGTACATACCTGAGAACCTTCTGGGAGCACGTTGTGTGCAGAATTTGTAAAATCCCTGCAGAAGATGTAAGGGCGTTTAAATTTGATGAGCTTTGCGGTCACGTTGAGCACGAAATAATCAGAAAAACGAGCCACGCCTTCCTTATGTGCTGGTTACCATTCACACTTAATTTCATTATAGGTACAATGTTCCTGCTCACGGGAGCATACAGAGTTTTCTATATTGGTGAAACATCATTGACAAGCTTCGGTGTGTTGTGGCTTGGTATTTCCTGCCTGGCAAACTGTGCTCCTTCATTTGAGGATATGCTTTCTTTTAAGGATTGTGTCTACGGTGGGTCGAACAAAGCGCTTAAGGTAATTCTTGCACCGCTTTTTGGAGTGGTTTGTGCAATGGCTTGCCTCGAAAAATATTCACTTACGTTTATTTTATCAATAGTATATGCAGTGGTTTTCCCTCACTTTTTCTCCGTGGGTTTCCATGCATTACACAGATTGATAGTGCTGGTAACTAACTGAAAAACAGGGCTCGCTCCGATTATCGGAACGAGCCTTTACTTTTTACATTGCTTTTTCAAATATCAGGATTTCATTTTCGGTAAACTCTGTTACAATTCCGTCCCTGTGCTCTGTTGAGAGTATGGGGACCTTTGCGGTCATTGTAAGGTTCCATTTTACGTTAGGGTAAATCTTGCCGATGTAGTTGGTGCAGATGGCAATGTCGGGCGTTACTTTTTTCAAGAAATCATTTGATGATGAGCCGAAATAACCGTGATGACCTATTTTCAAAAGGTCAATATCACCAATTTGGTCTCCATAAAGCTCTTCAAGACCTGTTGTCTTGGTGAAATCTGCCGCAAGAAAAGCGGATTTTTCACCCTTTTGGAGCTTAATGCCAACGCTGTTGGCATTATCACCTTCGTTTGCCAATTCCGCAGGAGTGACAGTGTTTATGAATTGCAACGTGAAATCACCAAAACGGAAAGGCTCGGAGGGCAAATCGCTTATAACGGAGATGTTTTTGTTGTTGAGGGCAGAGATAATATCATCATATATCTGCTTATTTCCCCAGGCTTCAGATTCTGTTTCGGTAAAGGTGCTTTCATTGTATTCCTTAATATATGCCTTACCGATTGAAATATTACTGTCTTTAATAATACCTTCAAAGTTGCCTGAGTGGTCATAATGCATGTGGGTGGCAAGTATAAAATCAAAGTAGACGATGCCGGTTTTGTCGGCACAATTCTTTTTGATGTAATCAAGGACTTCCTTTTTGTAGCCTTTATACTCTGTTTTCCTTCGGGGATTGTTGTCGCCCTCACCTGAGTCGATAAGGGCGAATCTGCCATTGCTCTCAATGATTATACAGTCGGAGTTTGCCGTGTTGAGGAAATGTATCCTGTCAGCGGTTACGGATTTTTCGTTGGAATAGGGCAAAATGGTCAGGCTGTTTACATATTTGTTTGCCAGAGCAACCGTGATAATGTCAAGAACGAAAACAGAAACCATTATTCCCGTTACAACCCAGGTTGCAACAATTCTTGCTATTTTCTTTTTTCTTTCGGGAGTCATATCTTTTCCCCCTTTCTGCGGCCAATAAGCTCTGCTAGAATCCACAGAATCACACATAGGATTACTGCGAAGAACACGGGCAGAACTATAAAGGCGGTTGAGCAAAGAATCAATAACAGGAATTTTATAATGTTTTTCTCTTTAAGTGTAGTCGTCAGGGACTTGAATGACGTGTGTTGCCAGGCTGAAACTATAAGCATTGCACCGGCACAGGGGAGAGGGAGCCTGTAAATAAGCGAGGGAAACAAGGCGATTAAAGTAAAGGATACTATAATGGCTACCACGGGTGAAACACCTGATAAATTCACCGAATTACAAGGGATTGCAGGGTTTACCGTGAAGAATTTATATATGGAATTCCCTGTGGAGTTCTGTGACAGTACATATAAAATGAAACCTGTTGAAAAGCTTGCGGACAACAATCCTGCAATGTCTGAAATATCGGAAATGTTTAAAAAGCCGCTATAAAGCTCAATTCCCGAATATTCATTTGTGGTGGTGTATGCAGGGTCGGGATTTAAAATGAGGTTGAGCACAAAAGGCAGCACAATAGTAACAAATTCTGCAGGGATAATATTCTTGAGTCTGCGGAATTTGAAGGGGTAGGTGATCATTGTGAAAAGGGTTATTGTACCGTAGAGAAGCCCTCTGAAATCAGGGTGAAATCCAAGTGAACGATATGACCTGAGCATTTCAAGTGGAGTGAAGCCTGATGCACCGATTCCGAAATATGCGTTAGTAAAAAGTATGGTGGTGCAAAGAGCAAGCCCTATATAACATCCGCCCGTAATGAAGTCGGGTAGTTTCTTACTTTTCGTCATATTATTCAAGGCAAAACAGATAAGACTGCCAAGTGCAAGGCTTACGGCAGAGCCGAGGAGTGAATTGAATTGCAGGAGAAAAACGAAGATTACCGCAAGCAAGGATGAGGGCGTGTAAACTGATTTTTTCCCGATTGATGCCATAGTGAAAAGTGCGGTGAAAATGAGCACAACAAAAATACCCTGGTTAAGAACTGCACAAAGGCATAAGCAAGTAGCACCTGTTACACCCGCCGCAGTCAAGCCAAAGCCAACCTGTCCTGTTAAGTTGTAAGTATTTGTTTTTTTCATAAAAAATACCATTTGAATTGAGTTTTACACTATTTTACAGTATTTATACGAAATAAACAATATTAATTAACAAGTTTTTTGATTATGTTCGTCACAATTCAATTAAATGTGTTGACATTTCTCATAACTTATCTTATAATAATGTGGACTAAATGCGAAATAGGAATGGAGTGCGCATATATGAAATTGACACCTATCAAAAAGATAATCCTTGGTATCGCTGCTGCATGTATTGTTATTTCAATCATTACTGCAAATAATATGGCATCAGTTATGATGCTCCTTGCAAGCAAAAATGCAGAGGCTAATATCGAACCCGAATATGTTATTGAGGAGAAGATTGTTACCATTGACAGAAGCACCGGTGCTTCATCAGGTGGTTCAACAAGCACAGGCAGTATGGGCGGCTCATCAAGCACAGGTAGTATGGGCGGATCAACAAGCACAGGTAATGCAGGTGGTTCAACAAGCACAGGTAATACAGGTGGCTCTTCAGGTACAGGCAGTACAGGTAATGCGGGCGGTTCAACTACAACTCCCGGTAAGAAGCCTGAAACAAAGGCTGAAATTGCAGAGCTTTACAATAAGGCGCTCAATAATGCAAAAGCAAACGGTAAAAACGTTGTTCGCGTTAAAGACGGCGCAACAAACTACAATGGTATCGTAGAAGCCGGCGCTCTTTCTGATGCAGCATCAACACTTATGAATGCCTTTATGGTTGGCAGCAGAGAAGAAATTCAGGCTAAAAACGAGCCTTGGCAAAAAGAGAAGCTTCCTCCCGAGGGTGCAAATGCAGCTCTTGCAGAAAGTGGCATCAAGAGTGCTGAATGCAAAGAAGAAGGCGACTGTTATATTCTTACAATTACCGGTAATGATGAGGTTAATCCTCAGACAGGCGGTCCCGGTGTAGGTTCTCTTTGCGGTGTTATCCAGGAACAGACAATCACAGGTTCTATCAGTAAGGTTCCCGGTCTTACATTAAGCAACATATCTATCTCTTACGAGAACGTTACTACAACTGCAAAGATTGAAAAATCAACAGGTAACCTTGTTGCTCTCACAATTGACGCTCCCTGTATTCTTCAGCTTTCTGCTAAGATACCGCTTCTTGGTAGCATTGACAATGCAAAAGTTGGTATTGGTGTTTACACAGAGTACACAATCGGATATTAATTATTGTTAAATAACGTTAAACACCGTCTTCGGACGGTGTTTTTTAATCATAAGTAAAGGTATCTGAGAAGGTGTTTTATGTTGGATATCATATCTGCTGATGGTATAAAAACCGTGCTCCCGGTAAATTTGAAAAACAAATTGAATATTACTGTCAAGAAGTGCTCCGAGTCAACCAATAACGACGTAAAAGTGCTTGCTCGCGGGAGTGCCCCTGAGGGCGAGGTTGTTGTGGCTTGCTCACAGACTGCGGGTAAGGGTCGCCTTGGAAGGGCATTTTATTCACCCGACGGTACAGGTGTGTATATGAGTCTTCTGTTAAGACCTGTGATAAAACCTGAGGATGCAATCCTTATAACAACTGCTGCCGCAGTAAGCGTATGCAAAGCGCTCCGAAAAATGGGCGTTGATAACTGCGGGATAAAATGGGTTAATGACATTTATATTGATGGCAGAAAGGTCTGCGGTATCCTTGCAGAATCAGGCTTTGGCACAGATGGTAATATGGATTACGTTGTCCTTGGTGTGGGGATAAATATGTATGAGCCTCAGGGTGGCTTCCCTGATGATATAAAGGATGTTGCTGGGGCGGTTTTCTCTGACAGACAAGAGAATATGCGTAATTTGTTTGTCGGTGAATTTCTTGGTTCGTTTTATGGTTTTTATCAGAATATCACAGACCGCAGGCATAATGATGAGTACAAAAAGTTGTGCTTTCTCTATGGTCACGACGTGGACGTAATAAATGGTGATGATATACGTCGCGCCACAGTGCTGGGACTTGATGATAACTGCGGTCTGATTGTTGAATATGAGAGCGGTGAAAAAGCTGTTCTCACATCAGGGGAAGTGTCATTAAAAGTGACCAAGTAGTATTTATTATATATAATATACAATAAATTACTAACAAATTAGTTAAAGTCAAACATTAAAATTTGATTAATACTATTGCATTTATTGAAATTCTGTGTTAAAATACATCCGTATATAGAGTAGTATGTAATACTATCGTTATCTGATTAGGAGGATTAATATGAAAGCAACCAAGAAAATTGTTTGCCTTACCCTTGCTATCGTAATGGCAGGTCTTGCATTTATTATGCCGGTCAGCGCTGCACAGACATTGCCTCTCGTTATGGTAAACGGTATTGGCTCAACACCTCTCTATAAAAATGTTGACACTGCAGATGAAGAGCTTCTCTTCTCAGCAGACGATGCTTTTATTGAGGGTCTTATTACTGATGTGGGTGGTGCATTTATCAGCAGCCTTATCCAGTACGGTGTAGCAAAGAAGGATTATGACAAATTTGCAGACACCTTCTACCCCGCAGTAAACAAATATATCGAAGATCTCGGCTACAATATCGACGGTACACCCGTTAACGATACTGTTGGTTTCAAAGAGAATCTCAAGCCTATGTCAGAATACACCGAGGAAGAAAAAGCTATTCTCAGTGAGTTCACTTATGCATACGCGGAGAAATACGGCGAAGAGAATGTGTACAACTTCTGTTACGATTGGCGTGAGGATCCAATCACAATCGCTGCAGAGCTTGCAGATTTTATCGAAGCAGTTTCACCCAACGGTAAGGTTAATGTTGTTGGTATGAGCATGGGCGCAAACATCGTTCTTGCTTATATGGCAACTCAGGATTGTGCAAAGCTCAATAACGTTGTTTTTGCTGCTCCTGCATGGCAGGGTACAAGCCTTTTCGGTAACGTTGTTACCAATAACCTTGAAATCGACATTTTTACAGTTGAGAACTATCTTGTTCAGTTGGCAAATGTCAGCGCAGTAACACACATCACAGCTTTCATCATTTCATATATCGCAAGTCAAAAGGGTCTTTCACATGAGTACTTCGGCGATATCAATGCTGTTTTACAGAATATTAATCCTCGTTTATATACAGACACGTTCATTCCTTACTTTGCAGGTATGCCCGGTCTCTGGGCGCTCGTTCCTCAGGAGGATTACGAAGCAGGTAAAGAGTTTATCTTTGAAAACCACCAGATTGAAATTGACCCCGCTTACGAGGCAAAGCTTGACGCTTACCATGAGATTCAGGGCGATGCAAAACAGGTTGTTGAGAACGCAAAGAAACAGGGTGTGAAATTCTCAATTGTTTGCGGTTACAACTGCCAGATGATTCCGATCAGCGAGGAATACGAATCAACTGATACAATCATTGATACTACACTTATGAGTGGTGGTGCAAACTGTGCTAAGTATCTCCAGGCACACGATGATTGGGATAATATCTACACACAGAAGATTAAAGATGGTCACAACCACGTTTCATGGGATTCAAAGGTTGACGCTTCAACCGGTATGTTCCCCGAGAACACTTGGTACATCAAGAACTTACAGCACAACGGCTTTAGCAGAGATAACGGTTCTCTCGATGTTGTAATGTGGCTCCTTGGTCAGACCAAACAGCCCACAGTAACAACTGATAAGGTTAATTATCCTCAGTTCTTCCTTTACAATACATACAAGAAGACAACAAAGGCTATGCCTTACGGTGAAATTCTTGGTGACGTTGATGGTAGCGGTTCAGTAAATACTGTCGATGCAAGACTTGCTCTCAAGATTGCTGCAGGTCAGGTTAAGGCTACTGAGGCTCAGATGCTCCTTGGCGATATCGATGAGAATGGTACAATCGCAACAACGGATGCTGCTGACATTCTTAAGATTGCCGCAGGTATCTTGGGTTAATAATCCAGATAAACATAAACCCGATTGAGTGTTAACTCGATCGGGTTTCTTATGTGCGGTGAAGTTTTTTCTGAAACAGATTCAGATAATATTTCTTCACGCTGTGTTTTTATAATTATTTAATTTTAAGAGCAAGCTCAATAACTCGTTTAGCAGTTTGTTGCATTTCGCCTAATGTAATACCCTCGGTTTTTTTATGTGTTTTTAAAAGTGTACCGTCGGGTTTCCTTCTACCTGTACGGTTACCACCGGGCATAAGCACGTCAACTCCTGCACGTACTCTGTAAGCATTGTCGCACATTTGCGGGAATTCAGGGGATTTACTTGATTGCATCCACCAATCGGTCATTACAAGACCCTTGAAGCCCCATTCTTTGCGTAAAAGACGAGTGCAAAGATTGTAGTTATAGTGACCCCATACACCATTGATTTTGTTGTAGGATGTCATTATTGTGTAAGGGTCTGCTTCTTTTACACAAATTTCAAACCCTTTAAGGTAAATCTCACGTAAGGCTCTCTCTGAAAGGCGGGAGTCTGTTTTATTTCTGTTGGTTTCCTGACTGTTACAAGCAAAGTGCTTGGGACAAGCGGCCACACCATTCCTCTGTACACCGCGAACAACTGCGGCGGCAGTTCTGCCTGTTACAAGGGGGTCCTCGGAGTAATATTCAAAGTTTCTACCGCAAAGGGGACTACGGTGAATATTCATACCCGGTGCTAACAAAATGTCAGAACCTTTTGTCTTCATTTCACTACCGACCTTTGCGTAAATCTCCTGCACAAGGTCTGTGTTCCACATTGCAGAAAGGCTTGTACCAATGGGAAGAAGTGAACAACAAGCACCGATACGGATGCCTGAGGGGCCGTCGGTTGTAATGATGGGTGGCACACCCTTGTCACGCAAAGAGGGGAGCACACCGCCCATTGCACCTGCATTACCCTTGTTGCCAAGGGGACTGTCCATTGTGTAGTCACCACGACTTATGGCTTCAAGCTCGGTTAATGAGAACTGTGAAACGAATTTATCAATTAATTCCGGATTCTTTTTAACATCATCAAAGGTGATGGTTTTATCAGCTTTTACAAGTTCTGCGGGCAGGTTATCAAGGATAATCTGTTTGAGGTTTTCTGTGGAAACAGGTGTAGTCTCGTAGCCAACAACCAAGTCACCATATTCCTCCTTTGTAGTAATTCTTGTAAAGCCTTCTTTCGGTGCACATACCTGCTTGTGCTCAGCTACAACCTTTGTTTCAGCAATTGTGAGAGTATAAACCTTCTCGCAATCACGGACGTTACTGCCTAAGTAGAAGTTATAGTTGCCCTTTTCAAGAATGTAACAATTACGGTAATCTGATTTACCACTATCGTCATAAGATGCTATGTAGTAAAGGGGAACGGTTATTTCAATTTCCTGATCTTCGCCTTTATTAAGAGCATCACTCTTGGCATAGCCGCAAAGCACCCTTGCAGGCTTGCCAAGCTCACTCTGTGGCTGTGAAGCGTATAGCTGTAAAACATCTTTACCGCAGAATTCACCGATGTTTTCTGTCTTAAGGGTAAAGGTAATTGAATCTTCACCAACAACAGCATTTACAAATGATTTATTGAACTGTGAATAGCCAAGGCCGAAGCCGAATGGATATTTAACCTTATCCTTTGCAAAGGTTTCAAAGTAACGATATCCTACGTAAATATCTTCGGTGTAGTTATTGAAATCTTTTTCACCGAAATCCCTGCTACAGGGATAGTCCTCGTAGGAAAAGGCAATTGTGTCAGCAAGTCTGCCCGAGGGCTCCTGCACACCATGGAGCACGTCTGCAAGGGAATTGCCGCTTTCCATACCGCCCTGCCAGGGGATAAGGATTGCAGAATCGCCCTTAAGGCACTGGTCCTCCCAGCTCATATCAATAATACTGCCGATGTTGAGTACAATAACAGTCTTCTTAAATGCAGTGCTGACACGCTTGATAAGGGATTTTTCATCATCTGTAAGGTAGTAGCTGCCTGCTTCAAGCTTGTTTTCTCTGTCTTCACCTGCAGACCTGCCGATGAAGATTACCGCACAATCACTCTTTTGAGAGGCGGTTTCAATAACACTTGTTTCAATGGGCATCTCTTCGTAATAGAGGGGCCAATGTCCCCAGAAGCCGTGGTCGGGTGGGTTTTTCTCACACCAATCCTTGTAAATGTCACGAAGATCGGTGTTGAGCTTTGCACCACTGTTTTCAAGACCTTCTACGGGATTAACTGTGTAGGGCTTAATAACGTCACCGCCTGAGCCGTAGCCTACAAACATATAGTCAAACTGTACTCTGCCGAAAAGTGAAATCACGTCATTTTTATTGAATGGCAGAACGCTGTCGTTGCGGAGAAGTACAGTACCCTCTGCACCCGCTTTGCGCAGAAACTCCGGCATACCCTCGGTGACAGTTCTGTCAAGGTTATCCGTAAGCTTTGCCTCATTCTGTGAAAGACCGTTTATAACAGAGCCGATAAGATTAAATGTTTTTCTCTTGATTTTTTCTGTAATGTTCATAAAAGGAGCTCCTTGTTGTTATTACACAATATTTATTATACAAAAGCAAGCTCGACAGGTCAATATGTGGAAAGGGTGCCAATATAAAAAATGAAAATACTCACCCCTAATTATAGGGTGAATATTTTCGCGTCGCAACAGTAAAGCTATGTGGTAATACAATTATAGCACTCAAACGAATGCAAAATCGAGCATTTAAATGAATGCTTGTTATAATTTGTACAAACAACCAAGAGGTGGTATGAGTTATGGTGCATTTTACACAACGTTTGCGTGATTTAAGAGAAGATAATGACTATAATCAAGAGGAAATTGCAAAAGTTCTGGAAATAACAAGGCAACAGTACCAACTGTATGAATCAGGAAAAAGGGAGTTAAAAATATCTCATCTTATAAAATTATGTAAGTTTTATGATGTCAGTGCTGATTATGTATTAGGGTTTACAGATATACCACGTAAAATATAATGTGGATATTAAAAAATCATATTGTGTGCGTTAAAGAGTGTTAATTGATACGGTTTGATTAATAAAGAATTCAGTATGTTTTTTCTATTATAATTTATTATTCTTCGTATTATTTTCGTTTTAAAACCTTGACAATGCACGGCTACTTATGTATAATATCACTTGCTATGAATAAGCATTTGCTGATATGGCTCAGGAGGTAGAGCGCATCCTTGGTAAGGATGAGGTCACCGGTTCGACTCCGGTTATCAGCTCCAAAAAGGCAGTCCGTGGACTGCCTTTTTTTATCAATAGCAAAATGTTTTATACAACTGTAATATGTAATAAAAAGGATGTTTTCGGATGTACAATTTCTTCGTTGATGAAAGCAAGCGACAGGGTAATTATTACCTTATAACAGACGATGATTACAATCACATAAAAAACGTTCTTCGAATGAAGATTGGGGAAACCATTCTCGTTAGCTCCGAAGGGAACAGTCACCTGTGCTCACTTAAGGAGTTTTCCGGTGAAAGTGCCGTTGCGGAGATTGTTGAGGAAAATTATCAGGATACTTCCTTACCTGTTAAACTCTACCTGTTTCAGGGGCTTCCCAAGAGTGATAAAATGGAATTTGTAATTCAGAAAGCGGTTGAATTGGGCGCTGAGGCAATTATCCCCGTTGAAATGAGCCGTTGTGTTGTAAAGCTTGATGACAAGAAGAAAAAATCTAAAACAGCCCGTTGGCAGTCAATTTCCGAAAGTGCCGCCAAGCAGAGTAAAAGAACGACCATCCCGAAGGTTTACGACGTTATGTCATATAAGGAGGCACTCAGCTTTGCAAATGAGCTTGATTTATTACTTGTTCCCTATGAAAGTAAAGATGGTATGACCTCGACCAAAAATGCCCTTAAAAAGATGAAAAACGGTATGTCCGTGGGTATTATTATTGGTCCTGAGGGTGGTTTTGACGAAAAGGAAATTGCCTTTGCAGAGGAAATTGGCGGTTTGACAATTTCCCTGGGTAAGCGCATTTTACGTACCGAAACTGCTTCGGTAACAGCCCTTTCAATGTGTATGCTTTATGCAGAAACGGAGCTCTCAGAATGATACATTTACCACAGCAATTTGCAGACAGAATGAAAACTATTCTCGGTGATGAATATGATGATTATTTAAGGGCTTTAGAGGAGCCACCCGTACGCGCCTTTCGTGTGAATACGGGCAAGATTTCCCTTGAAGATTTCGAGAAAATAAACCCATTCAGCACAGAAAAAATACCCTATGTGCACAACGGTTTTTACTTTACTGACGAGAAAATCGGTAACCACCCGTACCACCACGCAGGTATGATTTATGTTCAGGAGCCGGGTGCTATGGCACCTGCTGAATGTGTTGAGGTTGACCCCGATTGGTGTGTTCTTGATATGTGCTCCGCCCCCGGTGGGAAAAGCTCACAGCTTAAGAATAAATTAGGGGAAAAGGGTATTCTTGTTTCCAATGAAATTGTGCCCTCAAGGTGTAAGATTTTAACAGGAAATATAGAGCGTCTTGGTCTTAAAAACGTTGTTACAACCTGTATGGATTCAGGTAAAATTGCACGTGTTTTTGAAAACACCTTTGACCTTGTTATGGTAGATGCGCCCTGCTCCGGTGAGGGTATGTTCCGTAAGGAGGAAGTTGCCGTTACCGAGTGGAGCGAGGACAATGTGAAAAACTGTGCCGAAAGGCAGAAGGAAATATTGTCAAACGCGGTAAAGGTGGTAAAAAACGGTGGTTATATCGTCTATGCAACCTGTACCTTTTCACTTGATGAAAACGAAAAAATCATTGATTGGTTTCTTGATAATTACCCCGAATTTGAGCTTGTCAAAGTCAAAAAAGAGGTCGAAAATGCAACCTGTGACGGCATAAAATTTGAGGGCTGTAAGTGTGAAAATATCAGTTTCTGCCGTAGATTTTACCCACACAAGTCTAAGGGTGAGGGTCAGTTTATGGCAGTGCTTTGCAACACAAATACTGAGTATTTTTCACCCGTGTTTTCTAAGAAAAAGCCTGCTGAAATTGATAAGGTAATCACCGATTTTCTCGGTGACGTTCTTGAAGACTACAACCTCTCAAATGTGTTGATGCACAAGGGGACTCCCGTGTATTTTGATCCCGATTTTTCCGTGGACGGAGCTACTGTTTTTGCCTGCGGAGTTACTATAGGTGAGGTGCGTAAAAATTACCTTCAGCCTCATCACCAATTTTTTATGGCAATGGGTGATAAATTCAAAAGAAAAATAGAACTTTTACCCGAAAGTGATGAGGCTAGAAAATATCTTCGTGGTGAAGAAATTGATACAGATTGCTCCAACGGTTGGGCGGTTGTAACCGTTAATGGTTGTGCACTTGGTGGTGCAAAGGTTGTAAACGGCAGAGCTAAAAACCATTATCCTAAGGGTTTAAGAATAAAATAAATATAAAAAATTACTCCTGTTTACTGTGAACAGGAGTAAATTTTTTAATGGTAATTATTCAACCTCTGTGTAGCCCTGCGCAATATATTGTTCCTTTGTTATAGAATATTTGACCTTCGCGTTGTCTGATAAATCGCCACCCACAAGCTGTAATTCAACTAATTCATTGAAGTGTTCATCTGCATTTTTTATTATCAAAGTTTCGGTCATCATATCACCGTCTCTTGTGGTGGAATATTCGATGAAATCATATGGGGCGAACAGTGCTTCACTCTGGGAAATAACCTGATTAAGAGCTTCTTCATCAGTATCTGCAACGTTTGTTGTGTATTCCTGTGTCCATGATTTGATGATATCTCCGTCGCAATGATATGTAAGTGTGGTTATACCGTTTTCTTCCTCCAGCTTTAATACGTGAACCTCTAATTCGGTTACGGCATCATCAGGTACCGACTCGAAGTCAACATCATAATCACCGAATGTTTCTACAGGAGCATAACCGCTGTTCATTTCCTGTCCTACCTTTTCAGCAACGTTTCCGATAAAGGCCATAACGATAAGAACTACAACAACGATAGCGATAATTACAGGAGTTTTAATTTTCTTCTTTTGTGGTGCCGGTTGTGCATTGTACTGACCCTGGTAGGGAGCCTGATAGGGTGCTTGTTGAGGCTGATAAGCCTGCTGAGGTGCCTGCTCGGGTGTCTGAACAGGGACTTGTTGTGTCTGGGGCTGAATTGCACCGCAGAATTGACAAACCGTGCTGTTATCAGGAATTTCTTTTCCGCATTGTAAACAGAACATAATTATACCTCCGATTTTCATTAACTTTTTGAATCTGAGAAAATTTTATCACGAAATAAAAAAACAAGTCAACAGATGTACATAATTATGCGGAAATTTGTAAGAAAAAGGCGGTTATTTGATTATTTTTTTGTTCTTCAACTATTCCATTTTAATTGTGTGTATGATATACTTTATGATATATAACTATAATAGGAAAATTAGGATTTTATTTTACAGAACACTACGGAAGGAAAAAGCAAATGGCAAAAATAATTTCAGTTGTTAACCAGAAGGGTGGCGTGGGTAAAACCACAAGTGCAGTTAACCTTGCCGCCGCTCTTGGTGCAATGGGTAAAAAAATTCTTCTTGTTGATATAGATCCCCAAGGCAACACCACAAGCGGCTACGGTATTTCACGTAAGAATCTTGCGGCTACTTCTTATGAGATACTGATCGGATCAAGTACAGCCCGTGAAGCCGTTATCAAAACAAAATTTCAGGGTGTTGATATAATTCCCTCAAATATAAATCTTGCAGGTGCAGAGCTTGAGCTTGCGGTTATGGACAAGCGTGAGGCTCTTCTCAAAAATGCTCTTGCAACTATTCAGGAGGATTATGACTATATCTTTTTCGATTGTCCTCCCTCGTTGGGACTTATCACACTCAATGCACTCACAGCATCAGACAGCTTCATTGTTCCTATTCAATGTGAGTATTATGCACTTGAAGGTCTGTCGCAGCTTATGGCAACTGTCAGAACAATCAAGCGGCTTTATAACCCTTACATAGAGCTTGAGGGAGTTCTCCTCACAATGTATGACGGCAGACTCAACCTTACTCAGCAGGTTGTTTCAGAGGTTAAGAACTTCTTCCCTAAAAAGGTTTATGCAACGGTTATTCCCCGTAATGTCCGACTTTCAGAGGCACCCTCATTCGGCGAACCGGTGCTCTATTACGATAAAGCCTCAAGGGGTAGCGAAAGCTACACAGCTCTCGCAGAGGAATTTTTGAAAATGCAGAAATAAGGTGAAATAATGGCAGTTAAAAAATCGGGTCTCGGCAGAGGATTTGATGCAATCTTTGCAGACAATTCCCTTGAAGACCTTTCCGCAAATTCGGGTGCGGTCAAGGTGAAGCTCATTGATATTGAGCCTAACAGAGACCAACCACGAAAGGTATTTGATGAATCGGCACTCAACGACCTGGCAGACAGTATCGCTCAGCACGGTGTTCTTCAGCCTCTTCTTGTTCGTCCTATGGCAGACGGTGGCTATCAGCTTGTAGCAGGTGAGCGTCGTTGGCGTGCTTCAAGACTTGCAGGACTTACAGAGGTGCCTGTTGTAATTAAAGATTTGACCGACTCACAGGTTGCAGAGCTGGCATTAGTTGAAAACCTGCAACGTGAAAACCTTAACCCTATGGAGACTGCAAACGGTTTTAAAGAGTTGGGTGACAAGTTCGGTTATACACAAGATGAAATCTCAAAGATTGTGGGTTGTTCACGTTCGGCAGTTGCAAATGCTCTCAGACTTCTCACTCTCACAGATGAGGTTCAGGAGCTTGTAAGCAACGGTGAGCTTTCACAGGGGCATGCAAAGGCAATCCTTTCCGTTGAAGATAAATCGTATCAGACAGAGCTTGCAAAGCTCGTTGTTAAGGAAGGTCTTTCCGTACGTGAAACAGAGCGACTTGCCCGCAAGGCTTCGCAGGAGCCCTCAACAGGCAAAAGGGTGAAGAAGAGAAACCCCTATTACGATGAGGTTGAGCTTGCTTTGTCAGACGTGCTCAAGAGAAAGGTTACAGTTACTAAATCAAGCAAAAAAGGATCCTTGGAAATCGAGTTTTTTGATGACAATGACCTGAAAAAGCTTCTTAAGATATTTGATAATGAATAAGGTAGGTATGAAAGATGATTGATATTAAGTTTTTAAGGGAAAATCCCGAGGTTGTAAAGCAGAACATAAGAAACAAGTTCCAGGATAAGAAGGTTGAGCTTGTTGACCAGGTAATCGAGCTCGATGCCGAAAGCCGTAAGGTTAAGGGTGAAGCAGATAACCTCAGAGCTTCAAGGAATAAAAACAGCAAAATGATAGGTGCTCTTATGGCACAGGGCAAGCGCGATGAGGCTGAGGAAATGAAAAAACAGGTTGCTGCAGATGCCGCTCGTCTTGCAGAGCTTGAAAAGGCAGAGGAAGAGCTTTCACAGAAGGTTAATGACATTATGATGGTTATCCCAAATATCATCGACCCATCTGTACCTATTGGTAAGGACGACAGCGAAAACGTTGAGGTTGAGCGTTATGGTGACCCTGTTGTGCCTGATTTTGAGATTCCCTACCACCGTGAGATTATGGAGTCATTTGAGGGTATTGACCTTGACAGCGCAGGTCGTGTTGCAGGCAACGGCTTTTATTACCTTTGCGGTGATATAGCAAGACTTCATTCTGCAGTTATTTCCTACGCACGTGACTTTATGATTGACCGCGGCTTCACATATTACATCCCGCCCTTTATGATTCGAAGCAACGTAGTAACAGGTGTTATGAGCTTTGCTGAGATGGATGCTATGATGTATTAAATCGAGGGTGAGGATCTTTACCTTATCGGCACAAGTGAGCACTCAATGATTGGTAAGTTTATTGATACAATTATTCCCGAGGAAAAGCTTCCTCAGACGCTCACAAGCTATTCACCCTGCTTCCGTAAGGAAAAGGGAGCACACGGTATCGAGGAGCGCGGTGTTTACCGAATCCATCAGTTTGAAAAGCAGGAAATGATTGTTGTTTGTAAGCCTGAGGACAGCCCCTATTGGTTTGACCAGCTCTGGAAAAATACAGTTGACCTGTTCCGTTCACTTGACATTCCAGTAAGAACACTTGAGTGCTGTTCAGGTGACCTTGCAGACCTTAAGGTTAAGTCAATCGATGTTGAGGCGTGGAGCCCCAGACAGCAAAAGTACTTCGAGGTTGGCAGTTGTTCAAATCTTTCCGATGCACAGGCAAGACGTCTTAAAATCCGTGCAGGCGGTAAGGATAAGAAATATTTCCCCCACACTCTCAACAACACAGTTGTTGCTCCCCCCAGAATGCTTATTGCATTCCTTGAGAATAATCTCAATGAGGACGGCTCGGTAAATATCCCTGTTGCATTGAGACCTTATATGGGTGGAAAGGAAAAGCTTATTCCTACGGTATAAGTTTTTCAATGATAAATTGTAAACGCAAAACGATAAATCGAGGGGACGCAATGCGTCCGATTATAGAACTATGTATAAAGATAGACGAGAAGATAAGTTTAAGGAACGCAGAAGTGATTTTGCGGACAGGGATGATTTAGGTAAAGAAAATGCCAATCAGCCCGACAGAGATATAATTTTCGGCAGGAATTCCGTAACTGAGGCTATCAAAGCGGAGAGACCTCTTGACAGCGTTATGGTTGTCAGAGGTGAGCGCTCAGGCTCAATCCCAAGGATTCTTGCGGATGCCAAAACAGCAGGCATTCCAATCAAAGAGGTTGACCGTAAAAAACTTGACTTTATGTGTGGTCACGGTAATCATCAGGGTATTATTGCTGTGGGTGCGGTTAAAGCATATTCTGCTGTGGACGATATTTTTGCCACGGCAGAGGAGAGGGGTGAGGCCCCATTCATTATCGTGTGTGATGAAATTGAGGACCCTCATAACCTGGGGGCAATTATCAGAACTGCTGAAGCGGCAGGTGCACACGGTGTGATTGTTCCCAAAAGACGCAGTGCATCCTTGAGCTTTACGGTTTCAAAGACGTCTGCGGGCGCAGTTGAATTTATGCACGTTGCACGTGTAACAAATATTCCGCAGATACTCGATGAGCTTAAGGAACGCGGTTTGTGGATTTACTGTGTGGATATGGACGGTGAAACATTTTACAACGCAAATCTTAAAGGCTCGGTTGCTCTCGTAATCGGCTCCGAGGGTAAGGGCGTGGGCAGACTTGTGAAGGAGAAATGTGACGTTGTTCTCTCAATGCCTATGAAGGGCAAAATCAACTCCCTTAACGCATCTGTTGCGGCGGGAATTCTTATGTATGAAATTTCAAAACAGCGTGATATTTGAGTTTTGATATTTATTGTGAGGAATAAAAATGGCTGACGAACGTAAAACACAGAGGAAATGGTCCCTGGAGGAAATTGATGAACTGTTGCAGGATAGCGGTATGCTGCCTCGTGACAGTGACTCTGTTATTGATATTGAGGATGTTGCGCCCACTCCAAAGGCTTCCCCCTTTAACCCCAGACCTGCTCGTAATGATAATATTGAGCATCAGATAAAAACTCAGATTATTGAGCGCTCTGACAGCGTAGCAGAGCCCCAGGTTTACGGTAACTTCGTCAGCGAGAAATACAGAGACCGCTTTTTTAACAAGCCTGTACAAAATCTGCAGAAAACCTCGGAGCATGCAATTGTGCCCCCTGAAGAGCAGAAGTATGAGCGTAGCGGTTTTGTGAAAAAGAAAAGCAACTTTGAAAGTACCAATGAGTTTTCACCCGTTCCTAATCTTGTGCCTGACCACAAGCTTGATGGTAAGACGGCATCGGGCAAAACAATCGTATTTGACGATAAAAAGCACACCCGAACCATAGGACTTCGATCCCTTGCAGTGACCGACGGTGATGCTCATGATATCGAACTTCCACCTGAGGAGGATGATGCTCAGCTTACCTTTGAGGGCTTCAACAATGAGGAGATAAACATTGTTGATGAACGTGAGGTTGAGGAGGAGCTTATCAGAAAGCGTCGTCAAAAGGTAAGCTCGTTTACCATAACAGGCGAGGTCAATGCTCCCAAGGAAGAGGCGCCTGTGAAACGCTATGGTACAGACGAATATCGTACTGCGGATGATAAATTCAAGGTTGCTTACTACCTTAAAAAGAAAAAGAACTCTGCACTCGCAGGTGCGATTGTGTGTGGTATTTGCGCTGTTGTGCTTGTGGTGTTGTCACTTATTGCAAGAGGCTTCGCAGAGGGTGGCAGGATTTTTGCATTTCTTTCAATCGTGATTACTCTCGTGGCTCTCGGTGTCAATATAGGCACCGTTTCTGAGGGAATCAAATCACTTGCGAAACTCAGATTCAACAGATTCACAGGTTGTTTTATTGCCGTTGTAGCATCGATTATCCAATGTATTATTCTATTGGTTGCCGAAGCACCCTTTGAGAATGGTATCAGTATGTTCAGCGGCGCAGCGGTATTTGCCCTGGGACTTAATATGGCGGGTGAGTATTATGAGTTTAAGCGTATTTCAAGGAACTTTGCATATCTTGTAAATAAGGATGAAATTTATTCAATTTCCCCAATTGAGAAAACCGAGGTTGCTTTTGAAATCGGTCGAGGACTTCTTCTTGACAGTCCTGCGGTGCTCAGCTCACAGAAGACTCTTTTCCCCGGCAGATTTATTGAGTTTTCAAGGACGGCATATCCGTCAGACGAATTAAGCAACAAGCTTATTCCGATCGGTCTTATTGCTTCGCTTGTGGTAAGCTTCATAACCCTTCTTGTTTCCAAGGATATCCGTACTACGGTTACGGCATTCAGCGGATGCATCTGCCTGAGTATTCCTTACTTTTCTTGTCTTGCAGACAGTGTTGCTGTTAGCAAGGTTTGTAAAAAGCTTCGTAACAAGGGAGCTGTGCTCACAGGCTGGCAGGCATTCAACGAGTGTGAAAATGCCAATGCCCTTGCTATTGATTCTGCTGATATCTTTGATAAAGAGGGCGGAAACGTATTTGGTATTCATCCATTTTACGATATCGGCATTGACGAGGCTATTATATATACCTCGGCACTTCTTATTGCATCGGGCGGGCCACTGGGCAACCTGTTCAAGAGAGTCATCGTGGGTGAAACCTCGTTGCTTCCACCTGTTGACACGCTCGCTTATGAGGATAAGTTAGGTCTTTCTGCCTGGATTTTCAATCGTCGTATTCTTGTGGGGAGTAAGGAGCTCCTAAGAAACCATAACGTTGAGATTCCCGATATCGCTCTTGTGGAAAGACATCTTTTTGAGGGAAGATATCCCTTATATCTTGCTATTGACGGCAAGGCTGCTGCTGCGTTTATTGTTTCCTATGACGTGGATTCAGAAAATGCAAAATTGCTTAAAACTATTGAAGCAGACAGCATTTCATTGCTTGTCCGTTCTGACGATGCTAACATTACCGATGAAATGGTTGCGAGAAAGCTTCTTCTCCCGCAGAGCGGTGTCAAGGTGCTTTCCGCGGTATCGGGTGATTTGTATAAGAATTATGTAAAGGAAACTACCTCTGCCGCTGATTCACTTTTAGTTCACGACGGCTCGGCTCACAGCTTCCTTTATGCTATAAAGAGTGCGCTATCTCTGAGGACCTTCAAGCAGGTGCTCAAGGTTTTTCAGACCTGTGCCATGGGTATTGGAATTGCCCTTGTGGCGGTACTTTCCTTCGTTTCGGGTCTCGGACACCTTAACTGTGTACAGTTGATTATAACCCAGGCGGTATTTACTGCCGCCACACTTGGTACGGTTACGGGAAGTCACTTTATCAAGAACTTTGAACGAAGAAAAAAATAAATATCAAAGGTCGTCGGCATCTTGTATGGGGTGTTCTCCGTTAAGTGGTACACCTGTATATGAGCCGTTTACGTCCGAAATGATTTTCGGGTCGGTAAATTCCTTTGAATCAACAACCTGTTGAACCTTTGTTTTTTTGCTTTTTGACATAGTAATCACCTCGTGATTATTGTTTCACAAAAATCAGTTGTTATAAGGAGGAAAATCAAGTGAAATATGCAGATTTGATTTCTCAGCTCACCATTGAGGAAAAAGCGGCGCTTTGCTCCGGTAAGGACTTCTGGCACCTTGTAGATGTTGAGCGTCTGGGTATTCCCTCAATTATGGTTACCGACGGTCCTCACGGTCTCAGAAAGCAGAATCAGGATAAAACTGCCGCAGGGGATATCCTGGGCAACAGTGTACCTGCAACTTGTTTTCCCCCTGCGGTTGCTACGGGTTGCACGTGGAATCCTGATTTAATTTACGAAATGGGTCAGGCTCTCGGAGAAGAGTGCCTTAAGGAAAAGGTTAGTGTACTTCTCGGTCCGGGCATCAATATTAAGCGTTCACCCCTCTGTGGCAGAAACTTTGAGTATTTTTCAGAGGATCCTGTTGTGGCAGGTAATATGGGTGCAGCTTTTATAAACGGTGTGCAGAGCAAGGGTGTGGGTACTTCACTCAAGCATTTTGCCGCAAATAATCAGGAGTGTCGCAGAATGACAATCAGTACGGTTGCTGATGAAAGAACACTCCGTGAAATTTATCTTACAGCCTTTGAAATTTGCGTTAAGAACGCTCAGCCTTGGACTGTAATGAATGCTTACAATAAAATTAACGGCACCTACTGTGCCGAGAATAAATGGCTCCTTAACGATGTGCTCCGTGATGAGTGGGGCTTCGATGGTATCGTTGTTACCGACTGGGGTGCAGAAAATGAAATTGTCGATGGCTTGAAGGCAGGACAGAATCTTGAAATGCCCGGTTCAGGCGGTTATGGTCCCAAGAAGCTCATAAAAGCAGTTCAGGACGGAACACTTGATGAGGATATCCTTGACAAGAACGTTGACAGCGTTCTTGACCTTATAATGAAGAGCAAGGATAGCTACAGGGATGATTATGAGTGCGATATGGAAAAGCACCATGCACTTGCGCGTAAGATTGCATCTGAGGGAATTGTTCTTCTTAAAAATGAAGATAAAATTCTGCCTCTTAAAAGGGCACAGAAAATCGCTGTTATCGGTGAAATGGCAAAAGCTCCCCGTTATCAGGGTGCAGGAAGCTCACTTATAAATCCCACTCAGCTTGACAATGCTTACTCCGAACTCCTCAGGAACGATTATAATCTGGCTTATGCTCAGGGTTATGACAAGGCAACTGATGTGCCTGATGATAAGCTGATTTCACAGGCGACAGAGCTTGCAAAGAAAGCGGATACAGTTCTCCTTTTCGTCGGTCTTACGGAGATTTATGAGAGCGAGGGCTTCGACAGAAAGCATATTGATTTACCTCCCTCACACAACAGGCTTGTGGAAGAGGTTGCCAAGGTAAATGAAAATGTTGTGGTTGTCCTTTCGGGTGGCTCTGCGGTGAGTATGCCCTGGCTTGGCAATGTGAAGGCGGTTGTGAACGGTCTCCTTCTTGGTCAGGCAGGTGGCTCTGCCATTGCAGACGTGCTCACAGGTAATGTGAACCCTTCGGGCAAGCTGACGGAAACATATCCTTTGTGTCTTGAGGACACACCCTCAAAAGAAAACTTCCCCGGTAAACAGCTTACTGTTGAATATCGCGAAAGTATCTTTGTGGGTTATAGATACTATGATAAAATGCAGAAGGACGTGCTTTTTCCCTTTGGATACGGACTTTCATATACAACCTTCAGCTATGATAAATTAAAACTCAGCAAAAAGAAAATCAAAGATACCGATACACTCACGGTATCCTTCAAGGTAAAGAATACAGGTGACGTGGCAGGTGCCGAGGTTGCTCAGCTTTATGTGAGTGCTCCTGATAGTGCAATATTCAAAGCGCCCAAAGAGCTTAAGGGTTTTAAAAAGATTTTCCTTGAGCCCGGAGATGAAAAGGATGTTGAAATTACTCTTTCAAAGCGTGATTTTGCATATTACAACGTGAGTATAAATGATTATCACGTTGAAAGTGGTGATTATGAAATCCTGGTTGGCGCATCTTCAAGAGATATCAGGCTTCAGGCAACAGTCAACGTTAAATCAACTGTTGAGGCTCAGGTGCCCGACTATAAATCAACATCACCTGAATATTATACAGGCGACCCCTCGCAGGTATCAGATGCTTCATTTGAATCTGTGCTCGGATTCAGCATTCCTGACGGTGACCGGGATCCATCACTTCCTATTGACCCCTCAGGTTCACTGGAACTTGCCGCCGGCACACCCCGAGGTGATAAGGTTATAAGTCTCATTACGGCTGCTGTGGAAAAAATCGGTGGTGGCGGTATCAACAGCGAGATGATGCGACAGACCGCATTCCAGATACCTATCCGTTGCTTTATCACTATGAGTGGCGGTGTGGTGAATGATGAAATGTGCGAGGGTATATGTGACCTTCTCAATGGCAAGCCAATGGCAAAGTGTCTTGTGAAAATCGGCAAGAATGTTCCCGGTGCATTGCTTAAAGTTCCGGCAATGATAAAATCAATGTAAACAACTGTTGACTTTTATATGGTGAGCAATTATACTAAATAAGGTTAGCTTTTTTAGTGTAAAAGCACTAAAAATCAGTTGTCATTATAATTCGGAAAGGAAAATAACAATGGCAAAAGTTAAATTAGGTATTATCGGTGTTGGTAATATGGGTTCAAGCCATATTAAGAATTATCTTAAAGATACCATGCCCGAAATAGAGATTACGGCAGTTGCAGACATCAAGCCCGATAGATTGGTATGGGCAAAGGAACAGTTGCCTGATGTCAAGACGTTTGATACAGCATCTGCACTTATGGACTCAGGCGAGGTCGAGGCAGTTCTTATTGCTACTCCTCACTATGACCATCCCCCTCTCGTAATTGAGGCTCTCAACAAGGGTCTGCATGCTATGAGCGAAAAGCCTGCAGGAGTTTACACAAAGCAGGTTCGTGAGATGAACGAGGCTGCAGATAAGAGCGACAAGGTTTTCGGTATTATGTTCAATCAACGTACAAACTGCCTTTACAGAAAGGCTCACGAAATTGTACATAGCGGAAAATTCGGAGAGATGAAGCGTGTCACCTGGATTATTACCGATTGGTACAGAACGCAGGCTTACTACAACTCAGGCGGATGGCGTGCAACCTGGTCAGGTGAAGGCGGCGGTGTGCTTCTTAATCAGTGTCCCCACCAGCTTGATTTGTGGCAGTGGATTTGCGGTATGCCTGAGAAAATTACTGCAGTTTGTCACGAGGGTAAGTGGCACAACATTGTGGTTGAAGACGACGTTATGATTTATGCACAGTATCCCAACGGTGCTACAGGTACATTTATCACAACCACAGGCGATTACCCCGGAACAAACAGACTTGAAATCACACTTGACAAGGCAAAGCTTATCTGTGAGGATGGTAAGCTTACAGTTGCAGAGCTTGACCAGAGCACAAGTGATTACACAGCCAATGCTGAAGACGGCTTCGGTAGTATTGAATACAAAACCTACGAGGAAGAACTTGACGGCAGAAACCTTCAGCATATTGAGGTTATGAATAAATTTGCAGCGGCTATTCTCCGCGGTGAGCCTCTTACAGCATCGGGTCAGGAGGGCATTAACGGTCTTATGATTTCAAATGCTGCATTCCTTTCATCATGGCTTGGTAAGACTGTTGAGCTTCCTGTTGATGAGGATATGTTCTATGAACTTCTTCAGGAAAAAATAAACAACTCAACCTTCGTTAAAGAGGTAAAAGAAGTTGTAAACGAAAATATGGATTCTACGTATTAAGGCGGTAAATATGAGAAATAAATATTTTATTTTAATAATGACATTTGCATTAGCACTGTGCATTTTCTGTACATCGGTTACTGTTATGGCAACAGGTGATGAACCGACATCTGCACCTGCATCAACTGAGGCGCAGACGCAGACCGAGCCTGCAACACAGAACAACAATCCCGGCGGTCTTGTTGATGAAGAGGAAACGGTGACCACCACCGGGAGAACAACTACGACTGAGCCTGTGATTGTGACAGAGACTGAGGCTGACGAGGATGATAACACCACTACAACTAAGAAAAAACCATCCTCAACAACCACAACCAGACGTAACACAAGCAGTTCAAACACAACAACCCGCAGAAATACTGACAGAACAACGGAGTCCACCAAAACAACGGACGAAACTTTACCCGAGGGTCAGTTCTACGTTCACCTTGTTTTAGGTAACGGTGAGAAGAACCTGAGAGCTGTTATGAAGGAGGCAGGACTTGTTACTGCACCCAAAGACCCCGTGTGGGAGGGTCACATTTTTGAGGGTTGGTATAGCGACGCTAAATATACGAAGCCCTGGGATTTTGCAAAAGACAAGGCAACCGAGGAAATTACTATTTATGCCAAGTGGTCTGTTGATGCGGCTACAATGATTTACACAATCACCGTATCAGATGTGGTTGGCGGTAAAATTACAGTAGACCCCACAAGTGCAACCGCAGGCACTCCCGTACTTATTACAGTGAAGCCCGATTCAGGCAAGAGACTTGTTGAAGGCAGCCTTACCGTAAATGGCAAGAGAACAGATGTACTCAGTTTTGATATGCCTGCAGAGAATGTTGTTATCTCAGCAAAGTTTGAGGATGTTCCCAAAACTGTCGGCGATGTAGAGGAGAAGGATAATTCAATAATCTATATCCTTGTTGGCGCAGGTATTCTCGTGGTAGGTCTTGTTGTTGTGGGTATTGTGATGCTCAGACGCAAGAATGAAATTATTGTGCCAGAGTTTGACGAAAACGGTGCAGTTATTATTGATGATGATGACGAGGTGTGGGTTGACGAATCCCTTGTTATTGAAGATGCTTTCCCCGATGCAAAGCCCGTTGTACAGGGAGAAGAATTTGAGGACGAGTTTATCGCTGTTACTTCTGAGGAAACAGAGTTCGCTGAGTATGAGAATGCAATCCCTGTGGAGAAAACAAAAGGTCTTGCAGATATTGCGAATAACGATGCGTGGTCTGAAGAGGCAGACAACGATGTGAAGCTGGCTGACGCTGTGAAGGATGAACAGGAACAGCCTAAGGCTGATATCAGCTCAATTGACTTTTCATTGTTTGAATAATAAATATAAAGAGTGCCGATACGTTATTCCGTATCGGCACTCTGTTTGTTATAACCAATTAGTAATTGATGTAAACCATAAGAAGCATCATAAGGGCTGAGAAAGCAAATTCAGCGACAAATAACTTCCAGGACCATTTAATCCACTTTGCATAAGAAACGTTGATTAAACCGATTGCAATAATCATAAGTCCGTTTGTGGGATAAAGGAGGTTTGTAAATCCGTCTGCAATGCAGAAGGTTGTAACAACACTCTGCCTTGTAATTCCCACAAGGTCAGAAAGGGGAGCCATAAGGGGCATTATAAGGAATGCTTTTGCAGTACCGCTACCGATGAAAAATTCAAGAATTGCAATAACTGCAAAGAGGATAAAAATTGCAGCATAGGGTGAAACACCCTGCATAGCACCATTCAATTCGTAAAGAATTGTGTGCATTATTTTGCCTTCGCTCAAAACGTAAGAAATAGCAACAACAAATATTATAAGAGGAATTGCCGGAGCAATGCTCTTTGCGCCTTCAAAAAAGCTTTTTAATAAATTCTTGCCGCGCAGTCCCGTGAAATGACCTGAAAGGAAACCGCCCGTAGTAAAAAGAATTGCCATAGCAGGCAGAGAAAGCACACCGCCTGCGCCTAAAATAAAATCAAGTATTATAAAACCTAAGTCGATAAGTATGCAAATCAAAAAAGCTCTTGTACCTTTGCGTATGTTCCCGTCAGCCAAAACAGTATCTGCATCGGAAAGATTGTACTTTTCACGTAATGCCTTGTCTGATTCAAAGGCAAGGGATTTGGAAGGATTTTTCTCTATTCTTTTTGCGTATAG
>JAZNLJ010000072.1:0-2786 GCA_045579005.1 Acutalibacteraceae bacterium
TGCATCCAAAATCCCGCAATTAATAAATATTTGTAGGTTTTGGAATATAACAAATTTTAATTTGTACGCAGTATCTTCATACAGCGTCGCTCACTAAAACGGCGTTCTGCATCCAAAATCCCGAAAATATTAATCGGACGCAAGCGCGGATTATAAATCTAAATAAAAGAAAAAAGTTGTTGTGTGGTCAACCTCTCTGTTTGAGAGAGGGGGACCACCTTTTTGTTAAGTTGTTGTTTAATATTGATTATCAAGCGGGTGATTACTTGCGTATTAAAACAATGCTTGTCGGGTGGTGGAGAGTTTAAAATGACAACAACTTAATTTCTCTTGCAATTCATAAAACTATGTGCTATTATAAAAATGAACATTTGTTCTTGAATTGTGGTGGTATATTGGAAAAATATTTTTTGATATATTGGGCTATAATATCCGCGGTAACGGTAATTGCCACGGTGTATGACAAGCACTCCGCACGTATGGGAGGGCGCAGGGTAAGTGAAGCAATGCTTATTTTACTTGCACTTCTTGGCGGTGGGGTGGCAGAGCTTATTGTGATGAAGAAAATTCGCCACAAAACACTACATAAAAAGTTTATGATTGGTTTACCACTCATAATTGTGCTTCATATTGCAATTGTTGTAGTTTATTTTTTCTTTAAGTAATTTATTTTAACCGGAGGGCGGTGAGGTAATGGTACAGCTTGATACAAGGATACAGTTTCTTAAAGGTGTGGGTGAAGCGCGTGCAAAGACCTTTGGCAAGCAAAATATTTTCAGCGTATCCGATCTTTTACGTAATTACCCCCGTGCTTATGAGGATTGGAACAATGTTACGCCTATCCGTGACGTTGCAATAAATGAAAACGTGTGTATCAGGGCAATTATTGCCGAAAGTCCCAAGGTTGTCCGTATTAACGGTGGCAGAATACTTGTAAAAACAGCCATTTCCGACGGCTCGGACTACATGAATGTCACTTTTTTTAATAACAAATATGTCAAGGATCAACTAAAAGAGGATGAGGAATATCTGTTTTTCGGCAAGGTGACTGTTGACAAATACGGCGCTAAGGGTATGCTTTCACCACGCTTTGAAAAGTCCCTTGAAAAGCAGAGAATACGACCGATTTACAAAGCCACCTCTGCAATTTCGAGTAAGGTTATTGAGAAAATTACAGAGGGTGCTCTCCGCGAAACTAAAGGGAATCTGAAGGATTTTATACCTCAGGTTATTGTAGACCGTTACAGGCTTATGCCCTTTGAGGAAGCCATTAATACAGTTCACTTCCCCGATAGTGAAAAAGCGCTTTCACTTGCTAAAAGACGCCTGATTTTTGAGGAGCTTCTGCTCCTGCAAATGGGTCTTCTGAGTGAGCGTGCATCGGGTGGCAGACGTAAGGCTGCGCCCATTCCCCTTGATTACAGTGAAAAGTTTTATATGTCGTTACCCTTTGAGCCTACAAACGCTCAGAAAAGGGCGGTCAGCGAGGCAATTGCCGATATGCAGACCGAAAAGCCTATGAACAGACTTCTTCAGGGCGACGTGGGCTCGGGTAAGACCGCAGTTGCCGCTGCAATTATGTATAACGCGGTTAAGAATCACTTCCAGGCGGCACTTATGGCACCCACGGAGGTTCTTGCAACTCAGCACTTTAAAACCCTGCAGAATTTCTTCGGTGATGATGTAAATATAGAGCTTCTTACAGGCTCTGTTACCGCTAAAAACAAGCGTATTATCAGGGAAAAAATAGCGGATGGTATCTGTGATATTGTTGTGGGTACTCACGCTATAATTCAGAATGACGTGGCGTTTAGTAACCTTGGACTTGTCATTACCGATGAGCAGCACCGATTCGGTGTAAACCAACGGAACTCCTTGTCTCAGAAGGGCAATAACCCACATACTCTCGTTATGTCGGCAACACCCATTCCCCGTACACTTGCAATGATGATTTACGGTGACCTTGATATCTCCGTTCTTGATGAATTGCCTAAGGGCAGACAGCCTGTAAAGACATTTTGCGTGCCCACCGGCTACCATAAGAGAATTTACAGCTTTCTTCATAAAAATATAAAGGAAGGCAGACAATGCTACATCGTATGCCCTCTTGTGGATGAAAATGATACTGATTTAGTACCCGCTACCGAATATTACGATTATCTGAAAAGCACCTATTTTACTGATTGCACTCTCGGTCTTCTTCACGGACAGATGAAGCCCAAGGATAAAGACGCGGTAATGAGACGTTTTTACAGCGGTGAGATTGATTTGCTCGTTTCAACAGTTGTTATTGAGGTTGGTGTTGATGTGCCTAATGCAACCGTAATGGTCATTGAAAATGCGGAGCGCTTTGGTCTGTCACAGCTTCATCAGCTAAGGGGACGTATCGGCAGAGGTACTGAGGAAAGCACCTGTGTTCTTCTGTCTGATGCACAGAACGAGGAGGCGCGTGAGCGTTTTGACATTATGTGCCGTACCACAGATGGTTTTGAAATTGCACGGAAGGACCTTGAGCTACGGGGACCCGGTGATTTTTTTGGCTCGCGTCAGCACGGTCTCCCTGATATGAGGGTTGCAAACCTTATGACAGATACCCGCATACTCTATGAGGCACAAAAAACCGCCAAGGAAATCCTTGACGGCAGAATTCCTATGACCGAGGAGGAGAAATGCGCTTTGAACAGCGAGGTGGAAAAACTCTTCGGCAGAGTGAGCCTTAATTAAATGCAGAATGCATTTATACCTTGCTACGCAAAATGTTTCGGAACTGCGTTGGCTATTATATA
>JAZNLJ010000073.1:0-19780 GCA_045579005.1 Acutalibacteraceae bacterium
AGAAGGGCGTAACCTACACCTACACAGTACGTGCATATTACGGCGGAACCCGAAGCTCTTATTACTCAGGTATCAGCTGTAAAGATAAATATTAAATCCTAAAAACCCTTGCCTTAGGGCGAGGGTTTTTATATTGAATTGCTATCAAATCCCCATTTTTGGGGTGTTTTTTTGACCATTTATATTGCATTTGTGATTTTTACTATTTTGTCCGTTTTTTGTCACAAAAAAATTGGTTATATTTTAGTTAATCTGCTACTTCCTAAAAATCAAAAAAGTGCTATAATATAATAGTAAATTAATATACCCATAAAGGAGAAGTATTAAATGAAGAAAGCATTAAGTTTATTTTTGGCAATGCTTATGTTGATGTCTGTATTCAGCGTTTCAGCATTTGCCGCCACAACTCCTGCGATTACTTCAGCTGTTGCAGGCTATTATGGTGTGGAGCTTAAATGGTCAGCAGACGTAAGTGCTGCAGGCTATGGTGTTTTCCGCCTCGATTCATCAGATTCTAAGGGAGAGTTGATTGAAGATGTTGCAACAACATCTTACGTCGACAAGAACGTTGCTTACGGCAAGACCTATAAGTACGTCGTTGCATCCAAAAAGGATGACGGTTCATTTGCTCCCGTAAGCTTTGATAACGCTGTTAAGGTTACATACAACCGTGTACAGGTTAAGAAGGTTTTCAATAACTATGACGGTGTTAACCTCACATGGAACGCAACTTCCGCTTCAAAGATTGGTTACAGGATTTTCCGTCAGGTTGGAAACAATAAAATGGCTTTCCTCGCAGACGTTAAGGGTACATCTTATGTTGATACTGCCGTTACATACGGTGCACAGTATCAGTACCACATTGTTTCTCTCGGTGCAAATTCAGAATTCGCTGAGTCACTTGAGTCAGCTTCTCCCATCAAGGTTAGCTACAACCTTGTAGACCTTAAGGTTCCCACAGCTACCAATTCAGGTGTAGAGCTTATCTGGACAAAGGTTGACGGTGCAGAGGGTTACGACATCTACCGTAAGTCAAATAAAGCTGGTGACAAAGGCGCACTTATCGGTTCTACAACAGATGTTTGCAAGTTCACAGATAAGAATGTTGAAAAGGGTGTTACATACAACTACTGCGTAATTGTTAAGGGTTCAGGTGCTAAGCCTGACTATGCTAACGGCAGAAGCGTAAGATACACAGTTGCAAAGTTCCTTAAGCACGTTAATCAGTTCGATGGTCTTAAGGTTGAGTGGACACCTGTTGCAAATGCATCAAAGTACTACCTTTACAAAAATGGTTCCTTCCTTGCAGAGCTTACAACAACATCATACCTCGATAAGGATGTTGAGAATGGTAAGAGCTATAAATACTCACTTGACGTTCAGTTTAAAAACGGTGTTCTTGCAACATTCACATATGATAGCCTTGTAGAGCCCAAGAACTATGATGATGCAAATGATTACAAGAACGGCTTACGCTATAATAAGCCCGTTTGTAGCCGTGTTGGTGTGAATGATGCAAATGTAAAAGTTCATATGTTTGATCCTCATGTTGATAAGGCTGTTGTTGATTCCGAACCTTCAGTTTATTCTGTAGGCTACAAGCACTATGTATGTGCAGAGTGTGGTATACATTCTTCAAAGCAGGCTATTCCTCAGCTTGCTCCCAAGACTCCTAAAATCATTTCTCTTCAAAATACAAACCTTGGTATTAAAGTGACATGGAACATTGTTGATGGTGCGACTCACTATATTGTATACAGAAGATCAACAATCAATGGTATCAGCAGTGGTTGGACATCTATAAAAACATTATCTGCAAGCGAGACATCTTTCTATGATAAGAATGTTAAAACCGGCGGTTATTACAGATATGCAGTAAAATCAGTTCGTCTTACTGAGTATACTCGTGTAGCAGTTGATGTAGAAGAAGGTTCAAAAACACTTTTCTGGGAAAAGAATGATACAATTGCAAACTCATACTATGTTTATCGCAAGTATGATGCAACAAGTACAAAATGGAATGCAATTGCACGTGTAAGCGTAAGCCCCAGCAATTCATTCTGGTCTGATAAATATCAGAAGAATTTGGTTTACTTTGTAGATGATAATCCTAATCCTGATCCTAAAGCTAACTATTATCATGTTTGCGGTGCTCTTATCAGCGGCCTTGGTTCAGGTGAGTATACCAGAGCTGTTAAAACTCCTGTAGGTCTTGCTGTTAAGAACAACACAACAGGCATACTCTTTGGTTGGAGTAAGGTTGCAGGTGCAACAGCATACAGAGTATATCGCAAGCTTGAGTCTGACAGATATTGGACATATATGGGTTATACAGAGAATAATTACTATCCGGACTATAAAACCGAGGGCGGTAATACTTATGTATACACTGTAAAAGCTGTTTGTGGTGGTCACTACAGCGATTATGTTCGTGATGGTGTAAAAATAACACGATTGGAAACTCCGAAACTTGTTTCAGCAAAGTCAAGCCGTGCAGGTATCACAGTTACATTTGAACAGGTAGCCGGTGCACAGAGCTACAATATATACAGAAAGTACGGCAAGAATGAATGGGTAAGGATTGGCAAGATCACAGACCTCAAGTCAAGTGCTTACCTTGATCGTTCAGCTGTTAAGGGTGTTACTTACAAATATACAGTAAGGGCAGTTTCTGGTAATAGTATAAGTTCATATTATTCAGGTATTTCATGTAAAGATATCTATTAATCTTTGGTAAACAAGAGCCACATTCTCCGTTTGAGAATGTGGCTCTTTGTTTTGGGTTAATAAATACTATCCAATATTTCAATAGCATGAGCAATACACCCCTCGTTGTTGGAGCGTGTAACGTGCTTTGCAACATCTATGGCTTCCTTTGAGCCGTTTTCCGGGACAAATCCTGCCGATGCGGCAACAAGCATTTCAACGTCATTGTATCCGTCTCCCGCAGAGTAGGTGTCTTTTTGTTTTACTCCCAGAGATTCGGCAAGTTTGAGTAATCCCGTGCCTTTATCCACACCTTTTTTTAGTATTTCAACAAAATCACCTGTTGTTTTCAGGTAGTTGATTTCAGGGTGATTTCGGAGAATTGTCTGAACCTCTTGTGAGCGGCCGTGTGCAGCAATCATAACCTTTGTCCAGGGACGTGGCGCATCCTCGGGTTTTTCTACATTTATGAAATCAATATTCTGGCTTGTAAAGTGATGGAGTGACTGGTTATTGAGATTTACTGCGCATATTTTATCAATGTTATAAAATTCAATACAAATATCAGGAAAGTGTGCAAGAACATCATTTACACTGCTAAGTCCTTCATCTCCAATGGCATCATTGAAAATGACCTCTTGCTTTTCATAATCGTATGCCATAGCACCATTGCCCAAAAGCACAGGGGCATTTATATATTCAGGGTCATACAGGTGAAAACCCTGGAATATTCTGCCTGTGGACACGGTAAATAAACCGCCATTTGAAATATAATCAGCAATCGCAGACCTTACATCAGCAGTTATTTCTCCGCTGTCATTTTTTAATGTGCCGTCAAAGTCGCTTGCTATAAGAACGTTTTTGAATTTCATAAGATCACCCCTGAACATTATACCAAAGGGGGATATGTAATTCAATAAATAAATTATCGTTATTATGTTAAAAAGCCACCAAAAACCTTGATTATAGGGGACTGCAATGATATAATACTATATTGAAAAATAATGATTTTTAATAACCGAAGTGAAAGGTGAATTTTGTGGATAGAAGAGAAGATTTAAGAAATGTTGCTATTATTGCTCACGTTGACCACGGCAAGACAACCCTTGTTGACCAGCTCTTGCACCAGAGTGGTATTTTCCGTGATAATGAGCAGGTTGACGACCGTGTTATGGACTCCAATGACCTCGAGAAAGAACGTGGTATTACCATTCTTTCAAAGAATACAGGCATACATTACAATGGTGTGAAAATTAATATTGTTGACACTCCCGGTCACGCTGATTTTGGGGGTGAGGTTGAGCGTATAATGATGATGGTTGATGGTGTACTGCTTCTTGTTGATGCATTTGAGGGATGTATGCCACAGACACGTTTCGTGCTCAAAAAAGCTTTAGCACTCGGCAAAAAGGCTATTGTTGTTATTAACAAGATAGACCGCCCCGGTGCTCGTCCGCTTGAAGTTATTGATGAGGTACTCGATTTGTTTATCGAGCTTGGTGCTAATGAAGAGCAGATTGAGTTTCCTGTTGTTTTTGCATCTGCAAGGGATGGTTATGCTTCCCTTAATCACGAGGTCCGTGATGGCGATATGCGACCGCTCCTTGATTCGATTATTGAAAATATTGAACCTCCTTGCGGGGATATGAACGGTCCCTTACAGCTTCTTTTCTCGAGCCTTGATTATGATGATTATCTCGGCAGAATCGGTGTGGGTAGAGTGGAGCGTGGTAGTGTAAAGGAAGGTCAGCAGGTTGTTCTTTGTAGACAGGACGGCTCCACACAGAATGTAAAAATCGTTAAACTCTATAACTTTGAGGGTCTTGCACGAGTTGAGTGTCCCGAAGCTAAGATGGGGGATCTTGTTGCTGTTTCGGGTATTGCTGAGCTCAATATCGGTGAAACCGCCTGTGACAAGGAGCATCCCGATCCGCTTCCCTTTGTTAAGATTGATGAACCTACAATTTCAATGAACTTTATGGTTAATGACAGCCCCTTTGCAGGTCAGGAGGGTAAATTTGTTACCTCTCGTAATATCCGTGCCCGCCTTTTTAAGGAGGTTGAAACCAACGTAAGTATGCGTGTTGAGGAAACTGATTCTACCGATACCTTCAAGGTAAGCGGCAGAGGTGAGCTTCACCTGTCAATTCTTATTGAAACAATGCGCAGACAGGGCTATGAATTCCAGGTATCACGTCCCCAGGTTATTTACAAAAAGGGTCCTGACGGAGAACTCCTTGAACCTATGGAGTTGCTTATTGTTGAAGTTCCCGAATCATACGTTGGTGCAGTTATGGAGAAAATTGGTTCACGTAAGGGTGAACTTGAAAATATGGATGTCCGTGATGGCGGTTCAACTCATATTGAGTTCAAAATCCCTGCACGTGGTCTTATAGGTTATCGTTCTGAATTTATGACAGATACCAACGGTAACGGTATTATGAACAACCTCTTTGCAGGATACGAGCCTTATAAAGGGGATATACAAATGCGTGAGCGCGGTTCAATCGTTGTTCACGAATCGGGTGAATCCACAGGCTATGGTCTTTTTAATACACAGGATCGCGGCAGACTTTTCATCGGACCGGGTGTGCCTGTATATGAGGGTATGATTGTTGGTGAATGTGCCAAAAATGAGGATATAGTCTGCAACGTTTGTAAGAAAAAGCAGATGACCAATACACGTGCTTCGGGTAGTGATGATGCTTTGAGACTCGTCCCTCACACAATTCTTTCGCTTGAACAATCAATGGAGTTTATCGGTGATGATGAGCTTCTTGAGCTTACTCCCGAAAGTATGCGTCTCAGAAAGAAGATTCTTTCTAAGGAAAAACGAATGAAACAACAGTTCGGACACAAATAAAAGTCAGACGGAGGCGTTTTTATGAAAAAAAAGAACTTTGTGATTCTTTTGGTTGCAATAGTCATTATCTGTTTTGTAGTTGGCTTTGCATTAGCAAAGAACGGTGGTGAAGAGGCGGAAACTACGCTTCCTGTGATTGATGCACCTGTTCTCACCGAGGAAGAGACTACGTTGCCGACGGAAACAGAAGCAGAAACCGAAACAGAGACTGCGACTGAAACCGAAACACAAACCACAGAGGAAAGCACTACGGAGAAGGTTCTTAAAAGCGAAACAATCATCACGGATTATTTCAACCTTTACACTCCTGATGATTGGTATGGCGAGTATACCTGCAAGGTGAAAAAGCCTAACGACGACGGATCATATATACTCGTATTCACTCATAATGACAGTAATAATGCGGGCGTTGACGGAAAGGTCTTTGAGTTAGAGGTTTACCCTCAGACAGAGGGCGATAATCCCGAAGATATACCCGGTGCTACGCTGGAAGGAACTCTTACGGTTGACGGTGAAAAATTTAATGTTGTTTCAAGACACGCTACAGATGTTCGCTACACCGAGGATACAGCCGAAGGATATGCAAATATACGCGATAAGGCAGATGAACTTATTGCATCATTGGAGACCAAGGACGGTGTGGTGTTTGAAGCAAATTAATAAGCGATAAATATAGATTGTCAAAAATATCATTCTAAAAACACTTGCTCTTGTTGAAGCAGCGGATAACTTAATGCTCCTTCTTATAAATTGCAGATCGTCTTGCGGACTTGTTTTCGCAAGGCGATTTTTCATATGGTTGCAAATAATGATGAAATATGTTAAAATGTTCTGAAAAGTGAGGTGTTATCATGGCAGATAAAAATTTCAGGGATGATAACGATAATCGTAAATTTTCCGTTGATGATGATTATATCGAGATTATAGAGGATTCTTCTGATGATATTTTCAGTAACTATGTTCCTGATGTTATTGAGCTTGAACCCGATGATATTTTCAGTTCATCATCAAATGATGTTTATATCGGAAAACGACCCGGGCAGGAAGCTGATAACAACGTTTATTTTACAAAGAGGAGCACTCCTGCGCAGCCACCTGTGCAACGACAGACTCAACCCAAATCAATACCTGTTCAAAGGCAACAAGCTCCTGCACAGCGTCCTGTTCAACAACAGGTTCCCCCTCAGAGACCGGTGCAAAGGCAACAAGCTTCTGTACAAAGACAACAGCTCACACCAGAGCAGATTCGTCAGCAACAGCTCAGGGACAGGCAGAGAGCACAGCAACAGGCCAATATGCGCCGGGCTGACAGTAAATACGACACACAGAAGGTCAGGGTGGTTGACAGTGAGGAAATTTCAGATTTTGAGGCTCGTCGCAAGAAAATCCCTCCCAAAGGTGGCGCACCTAAGAAAAAATCACCTGCAATCATCGCCCTTGTGGTTATTCTGGCTGTTATAATCGGATTTGGCGGTATTGTGTTTGCTATGGCAGGCTCTGTTGTGGGTAGTTTTAATAAGGCTGACCCCATTGAGCATATCGAAGATGTGGATTCATTACGTAGCGAAGGCCATGTGAGAAATATTCTTTTGATCGGTGCCGATGCTGATCGCGGCGGGTATTCAAGAAGCGATAGCATTATGATCGCTTCTGTTAATAAACAGACCGGCAGAATCACGGTATGCTCCATTCTCCGCGATACACACGTGGACGTGCCCGGTCATCAGGAGTCCAAGATTAATGCGGCATATTCCTGGGGTGGAGCAAATCTTCTTATACAGACTATTGAGCAGAACTTCGGGATAAAAATTGACGACTATGCAGTTGTGAATTTCGAGATGTTTACTGCCTTGATAGATGGACTTGGTGGAATCGAGCTTGATGTTACCGAGGATGAAGCTGACTACATAAACAACCGTCACAAATACGGCAAAGAGGAAAAACCTGAGGAAGTGCCTTCAGGTGAGAGTGTTCATCTTACAGGCTATCAGGCGTTGTGGTATTCTCGAATCCGCAAGCTTGGCAATGGCGATTGGGACAGAACCGAACGTCAGCGTAAGGTTATCTCCGCTATTATGAGCGACGTGAAGAGTCAGCTTAACCCCGTAGGTGTTTTTGGACTTATTTCTACAGCCCGGGACGTTGCACCCTATATAACCACTACTCTTTCAACGGGCGATTTTTGGTCACTTATGACAAGCCTTATGTCCTGCCTGACAAAGTCAGGCGGCAGTATGGACAAGATGCTCGTAACACAGAAAATCCCCTTTGATGGTGACGGTATGTGGTGGTATTCATCGCAATGGGACGGTTCAAGCATTTCATTAGACCTTGAAGCCAACCGTGAACAGCTTCAGTCACTTCTTTATGATGACTATGAGATTATTGAAACAACCGATGAAGAGGTTTCAGAATAAAAAGTTATAACTTATTAAACTCCCGCATATATTTTTTTAGAATATATGAAGGGAGTTTATTTTTTATGGATATTTCATTAAAACATACGGATTACCAATATTTGCGAACTGTGTTGAATAATACGGTAGAGGAGGTTGTGGAGTGTGAACTTGCTCTACCCGAATATATGCCTGAAATTTTGCGTGTGATAAAATCCACGGCTACGCCAAAAGTGACGTCCTGCCGTCTTGTGGGAGAACGGATTACTGTTGACGGGGTATGTGAATTGCGGATGATTTACACCGCTGAAGATGATTGTGTATACACCTTCTCCCAATCCCGTAGCTTCACGCGCTATTGCGAAAACTCCGAATTCCCCGATTGTGTTGACGTGAGCGTGAAAACAGGTGTGTCTTATGTGAATTGTCGTGCAACAGGCACAAAACGCGCAGAAATGAAAGCGGGTATTTCTCTCTGCTTTTCTGCTTATATGAAACAGAGTGAAGATATTGTCTCCTTGGGCGATACACGCGGTATTGAAGAAAAATGTGAATTCGTCAGAGCGCTTTCCTTGGGGTGCCGTCAGACAAAGCAGTTTTCTATGAGTGATACCGTTACCCTTGATTCACCCTGTAAATTTGTTATCAGCACACGGGGAAGTGCAGTCTGCACGGAAATTCGCAAAATCAATAATAAAATTATGGTAAAGGGCGATGCGGTAGTTGACGTGTGCTACGTTAATAGCGCGGAAAATACGCAGAGAATCAAGCACCTTATACCAATAAATCAGATTATCGAATTTGATGGTATGGAGGAGCACTATACAGGTAACGTATCACTTTCGGTTTGTGCGGTTGACGTTGTTCCGAAGGGGGAGTCGGGTGGAACTTGCAGCTGCTTTGATATATCCCTCGGTGTGGATGCTACCGTTACTATGTGGGAGGAAAAGGAACTTCAGGTTATAACCGATGCTTATGCTATCGGGAAAAATATTGAATTGAAGAAATCTCCCTGCAGGTTTTATTGTGCTGTGGATGAGATTCGTGAAACCTTTGTCACCGAAAGCAACTTTACACTTTGTGCAGATGGTGTTTCACAGGTTATTGACGTAACAGGGGATATCATTAACGTTACAACGGGTGTGGAAACTGATAGGCTTTGCCTGAAGGGCAGCGTGGCGCTTGCATTTATTATAAGGGATAACAGCGGAAATCTTTCATCGGTGAATAAAATGATGGATTTTGAGCTTAACAGGCATATATCAGCTGAATGGAAGAGCGTTGTATGTAATCCTGTTCTGACCTTGCTTTCGCTGGATTGCGGTGTGAAATCAGGTAGTGTAACCATACGCGCAGAAATCAATGCGGTAGGAACGGCAATGAGTGAAATCATCATTGATGCAGTTGCAGGTATTGCCGAAAGTGATGTACCGTTAAATGTGAATTCAAATGCAATTACAGTTTATTTTCCCGAGAAGGAGAACGAAAGTCTTTGGTCGATTGCACGAAGATATAACACAACAGTGACAGCTATTGCAGAGGAAAATTGTCTCGATGGTGACACAACGGAGAAATTAAAGGTTTTATTTATTCCTGCAGTGTGAAACATGTATTGAAAAAACTGGAAAATGATATTATAATAGACAGGTAGAAATACCTGTCTTTTTTGAGGTGGTCTTATGAATTATAAAAAGATACTTACTCTTAGCTTTGACGATGGTGTCACACAGGATATAAGATTTATAGAGCTTCTTGACAAATACGGCATAAAATGTACTTTCAACCTTAATTCCGAGCTTCTGGGTGTCAAGGGGTGCCTTAATATCAACGGCAAGGAAATCAGCCATCGAAAAGTTTTGCCTGAGGACGTTAAATCGATTTATAATAATCACGAGGTTGCGGCACATACGCTGACACATCCTTTCCTTATCCAGCAAACTGATGAGGAAATTACAAGGCAGGTTGAACAGGACAGGCTTAATCTTTCTCGACTTGTGGGGTATAATGTGCGTGGCTTTGCTTACCCGGGCGGGGGAGTGAATTACAACGAACACGTGGCTTCAGTTATTGAGAATACAACCGGTGTTGAGTTCGCACGTACAATTGTGTGCAGTTATAATTTTGATTTACAGAGCGAAATGTACACCTTCAAGCCAACAATCAGCTTCCTTAAAGAAAAAGAAAAAACGCTTGAATTATGTCGTGAATTTATTGAACTTGAAGCTGACGAGCCCAAACTGTTTTATATATGGGGTCACAGCTATGAGATGGATATAAACGATGATTGGGATTATGCGGAGCAGGTGCTTAGTATGTTGTCAGGCAAGGACGATATACTTTATTGTACAAATAGCGAAGCCTTTGATTATATAAAATCCATTTGTGAATAATTCCAAAAAAACTTATAAAAAACTGTTGCATTTTACAAGTGCTTGTGGTATTATACTAAGGTCTATGTGTGCGTTGTTACCCGCTACAGGTGTCAACGGCAGTTAATGGCAACATTAAAGCTGGCGGTCCGCTGCGATTTTTATTGTATGAACGCTTGAAAAAAACGGAGGATTATTATGGACGCATTAAAACTTATTGCACAGGACAGCCTTAAGGCTGAGAAGCCTGCTTTCGAAATCGGTGATACTATCCGTATCGGCGTTAAGATTCGTGAAGGCGAGAGAGAAAGAATTCAGGAGTTCGAGGGTACTGTTATCGCAAAGCATGGTAGTGGTATCAGCGAGACTTTCACAGTTCGTCGTGTTTCTTACGGCGTAGGTGTTGAGAGAGTATTCCCTGTTCATTCACCCAACGTTGCAGACGTTAAGATTATCCGTCGTGGTAAAGTTCGTCGTGCAAAGCTCTATTATCTTCGTGATAGAGTTGGTAAGGCTTCTAAGGTTAAGGAAAAAATCGGCTGATAAGGTCGGAAGGTTAGGGCAGATAGATTTATCTGCCCTTGATTCTTTTTTGGTAAAAAATTTACAAAATACTCTTTTATTTATACACCTCAGGGTGTATAATAAATAAGATCTTTTGTTTCATTTGGGGTGATGTTATGCGCAAGACAGAGGAGTACAGCATTAAGTTTTCCGAGGATAACAAAGTTGTCGAGAAAAAGCGTGTAAAAAAGGATAAATTAAATATTTTCGAGGTTTTCGGTGCAATTGTTGCAGCTTTGGTAACCATTACTTTCGTATTCCTTTTCTGCTTCAGGGTATTTACTGTTGAGGGTAGCTCCATGTCTCCTACACTTCAGCCTGAAGACAAGGTTTGCGTGTCAACTGTGGGCTACACTCCCAAACAGGGTGATATTATTGTGCTTTCGGGTACAGAGAATCTTCATAAACCTATTATTAAGAGAGTTATCGCAGTAGGGGGAGACAAGGTCGATATCAACTTCACCACAGGTGTTGTTACCGTTAACGGTAGAGAGGAGCACTATGCAGACGACCTGACCACCCAGCAGAAGGATATTGCTTTTCCTCTTGTTGTTCCCGAAGGAAAAGTTTTTGTTCTTGGTGACAACCGTGCTATGTCACTTGACAGCCGTTCAAGCGAGATTGGTTGTGTTGATGAAAGACAGGTTGTAGGTAGAGTTTTATTCAGGTTTTTACCCTTAGGCGATTGGAAGGTTGAATGATATGAGTAACGATAATTTCAATGAATTGGATAACCTCAATACCGATAATGAAGAGCTTATAATTGAGGATGTAGAGGTTGACGAAAACTCCACCGGCACCTTTTTGCAGACAGAGGAGGAAGAGGTTCTTGTTGCTGACAAGAACGCAAATGTTTTCTCCGATGAAGAGGAAGAGGTTGACCCTGACAAGTCTTCCGGGAAAAAGGGTGAAAGCTCTGCGAAAAAGAGCTTTTTCCTGACAGCGTATGATTTTGTATCAATAGTAATGAGCTCATTCATCATAATTGCGATTGTTTTCACCTTCGCATTCAGGCTTGTGGGTGTTGACGGCGAATCAATGACCAATACACTTCAACACGGTGACTGGCTTATTACAATCAACAAGACGGAGTATAAGTATGGCGATATTGTCGTTGTTACACAGGATACTTATTTTCACGAGCCGCTTATCAAGCGTGTGATTGCAACAGGTGGTCAGACAATTGATATTGACTATGATCTTAATAAGGTTTATGTTGATGGGGTAGAGATAGTCGAGCCTTATGTTCGTGAGGATTTTATCATTAAAAAGGGCGATTATCGCGAATTTCCTTACACTGTTCCCGAGGGGTGTCTTTTCTGTATGGGTGACAACCGCAACGGCTCCACAGACAGCCGTTCACACCTTGTGGGTCCTATTGATGAACGTGAAATTTTAGGTAAGGCAGTTTTGAGAATTCTTCCCTTTGGGGATGCAGATATTTATAGCTATGAATGATAATCAAAAACAGGTAGTACAATGGTTTCCCGGTCATATGGCAAAAACACGCAGACTTATCAAGGAAAGTCTGCCCTATGTGGATTTAGTGACGGAAATTGTTGATGCACGTATTCCTATGAGTTCATCTAATCCCGAATTGGATGAACTGATTGGTAACAAGCCTCGTATAGTTCTCCTTAATAAATGTGATGTGGCAGATGAAAAAGCCACCGCTAAGTGGATTGAATACTATAAATCAAAAGGGATGTTCGCGATTCCTGTTGATTGCCGTTCGGGTAAGGGGCTTAATGCATATCTTCCCTTGGTTCGTCAGGTGCTTAAGGACAAAATCCAACGTAATACCGATAAAGGTATGGCAGGCAAGCCCCTTAGAGTTATGGTTGTCGGTATTCCCAACACAGGCAAGTCATCGTTTATAAATAAAATGGCAGGCAGAAATCGTGCCAAGGTTGCCGATAAGCCCGGAGTTACACGTTCAAATAGCTGGTTTGCTGTTGGTAGCGGTATTGAGCTTCTTGATACTCCTGGTGTTCTCTGGCCCAAATTTGAGGATAAGGCGGTTGGTGATAAGCTTGCCTTTATCGGTTCCGTAAAGGATGAAATACTTGATAGTGAAACCTTAGCCCTTCGCCTTATCAACGTGCTGAAAAACGGCTACAATGACCGTATAAGTGAACGATTTAAGATTACAGGTTTTGAGGATAAAGAGGATTATGAAATTCTCGAAATGATAGGCAGAAAAAGGGGAATGCTCATCTCGGGTGGCGAGATTGATTACGAGCGTGTGTCCGTAATGCTCCTTGATGAATATCGCGGTGGCAAGTTAGGCAGACTTACACTTGAATTCCCTGAATAAATATTATACAATAAACTCGGAACAAATTTTGTTCCGAGTTTTTTCGAGGTGTTATTATGCTTGATTTTACTTATGAAACCGAGGCTCATGGAAAAGGCTATAACGTGGTTTGCGGTGTGGACGAAGCCGGTCGCGGACCTCTGGCAGGTCCCGTTTTTGCCGCAGCAGTTATTCTCCCTGAAAACTATTCTCACGAGATTCTGAACGACTCAAAAAAATTATCAGAGAAAAAACGTGATATGGTTTTCGATGATATTATTCGCGATGCGGTAGCATACTCTGTGGGTATCGCAACAGAAAAGGAAATTGACGATATAAATATACTCAATGCTACCTTCCTTGCAATGAAAAGGGCGGTTGACGGTCTTTCAATAAAACCCGACCTTGCATACATAGACGGGAATCAATATCCGAAAACAGGTGTTACAGAGGTTACCATTGTCAAGGGCGACAGTAAATGTATGTCAGTTGCTGCAGCATCAATTATTGCCAAGGTAAGCAGGGACAGATATATGCTTAAGGTTGCCGAGGAATACCCTCAGTACCAATTCCCTAAACACAAGGGATATGGCACCAAGCTCCATTATGAGATGATTGAACAGTACGGTGTTTCTCCCGTACACAGACGTTCTTTTCTTAAGAAAATTCTTGGTGAGGACAAATGACTACAAAACTTATAGGCGCGTTGGGTGAATATATTGCTGCACGTGAGTTGCGGTGCAAGGGCTACGATATACTCAGTACAAACTACTCCAATAATGTGGGCGAGCTTGATATTGTGGCGCAGATGCTTCCATACGTCTGTTTTGTGGAGGTAAAGACACGTCGTGGTGATACTATGCTGAGACCTGCCGATGCGGTTGATTATCACAAGCAGGAAAACATAAAATCTGCCGCCGCATCATATATGAATAAATATAAGATAAAAGCAGTTTTTAGATATGATATTTTTGAGGTTTACCTTGACAATGATAACAACATAATCAAAACAAATCATATCGAAAATGCGTTCTGAGGTTAATATGAAAGTTTTTGATTTGCATTGCGATACAATAGGTGAATGCTACAAGCACCAAAAGAATCTTCGCACTAATGATATGCATCTGTCACTTGAAAAGGCAGCCGAATATGACGAGTATTGTCAGGTTTTCGCAATATGGATTACAGATGACAAGCGAGGTCAGACAGCGGTTGATTACTTTAATAATGTAGCAGATTTATATTATAAATCTATTGAGGAAAATAGTGATTTGCTTTCTGTATATGGTAGCGGAAAGCACACGCCCGTAAAAGGCATTCTCGCCTGTGAGGGGGGCTCTGCCTGTGGAGGTACCCTTGTTGGACTTCGCCATATGTATGAAAGGGGAGTGCGTCTTGTTACTCTCACTTGGAATGATAATAATGAAATTGGTGGTGGAGCCTTTGCTGAAGGTGGTATAACTCCGTTTGGTGTGGAGTTCGTGAAGGAATGTGAGCGCCTTGGAGTGCTCATTGACGTATCACACCTTAATCGTGAAACTTTCCAGGATGTGGTAAAGGTTACAGAAAAGCCTTTTCTTGCAACTCATTCCAATGCCAATATAGTTGACAATGAACGCGGTATAAGGAGAAACCTTGATGATGAGCAGATAGAAATTATTCGTGACCGTAAGGGTCTTATAGGACTTAATTTCTGTGCCAATTTCCTTCAACAAAAGGAATATCCCGGTCTGCTTTCGTTGTGTGAGCAAATCAGCCATTTCCTTGATATGGGGTGCGAGGATATCATTGCCCTGGGAAGTGACTATGACGGTTGTGAAATGATTGATGAATTAAAGGGCGCAGAGAAGATGAAGGATATATATAATTTCTTGCTCTCTCAAGGCTTTTCGGAAAAACTCCTTAATAAAATATTCTATGAAAATGCAGAGCGCTTCTTTGCAGAAAACATAAAATAAAATATTATTGCGTAAAACAAATGCCATCTCTGGTGAGATGGCATTTGTTGTTGTATTAATTTAATATGTTGCTGATGAAGCAGCATTTGCGATGTTCTTTGAGATTGTCTTCTCAAGTCTGTCTGCAAAGAATTTTACGATCATATCCTTGAGTTCAACACCCTCGCCAACTGAATCATAAATCTCAGTTGAGAAATCTTCGAATCCTGTTGAAGCGATAGCAGAACGAACGTCAGCTTCCCATTTCTGCTCTGAGTCTGCACCAACGTAGTACATAATGTGGTAACCGTATGTTGTCTTAACGATTTCAGTATCACCCTTTTTGTGAGGTGCGAGTGCCCAATCACGGAACTCGGGTACATACTGGCTTGATGAGGTTATATCCTCGTAGAGACCGCCTGTTTCTGCTGAAGCAGTGTCATCTGTGTGCTCCTTAACGAGCGCTGCAAAGCTCTCTTCTGTAGCGTCGCCTGCTTTCCACTCTGCAAGAAGCTTATCGGCTTCTGTCTTGGCAGTTGCAAAGTTAGCATCGATTTCTGACTGAGGCAATGGAGTTTCGTTACCCTCTGCATCTGTCTTGGTTGTTGTTGCCTGTACAAGGAGATGACGAACGTCAGCACCTGCGGAAGCTGTATCCTTTGCAGCGGGTTTAACTACCATAACGATGTAGTATGCTTCAAAGTCTGCAAGGTCAAACACCATGATTTCACTTGTCTGTCTTTTTGCGTCAAATGCCCAGTCTGTAAGCTCTGTTGAGAGCTGTGAAAGACTTGATTTTGTAAGGTTGGCAGCGAGCGTTGCGCTATCTTCCTTGTAGGAATCCTTAAGTGAAGGGGGTGCAAACTCGGTAGCGGCTGCTACGAAAGCAGCTTCGTCCGTTGCTTTTGCAGCGAACTGATCAGCACGAGCCTTTGCTTCTTCCTTGGTGTAAACGGGGTCAGTTGAGCCCTCTTCTGCAGCGGCATAGGAAACAGCATAAAGACGAAGTGTTGCGATATCGTAATCTGCCTTGTTTGCTTCGTAATATGTGTTTACGTCTTCATCAGAGATATCCTCTGAAAGGTGTTTCTGATACCACTCGAGGTAGTACTGTGCGTAGTAATCTCTTTCAAGGAGTTCTCTGTAGCTTTCTGCTGTGAGACCTTCACCACAAGTCTTTGAAATGTAGTTTGTTAATGAATAGTCTGCAGTTTTTGCATTTTCTTCAAGTGTTTTGAAGTGCTCGTCAATAGCAGTATTCATCTCTGTTTTCTGATCGTCAGTAAGTGCAAAGCCAGCCTTCTTAGCCTCTTCGCTGGTAGCCTTCTTGTAAATCTCTTTTACAACAAAGCCCTGCTCTGAAGCGTGATATCTGAAGTAGTCAGCCCATGTTTTAACATTTTCGTCAGCGTTGTCGCCGGGGTACTCCTGCTCTGCGGGGTCAACCGTTACATCAAAGTACTGTGAACCCATACCGCTCTGCTGCTGGTCATAGTACTGTGATTCCTGGTATGCCTGATTGTACAATGCATTATAGTAATAGTTGTATTCTGCAACAGTAAGCTTCTCGCCATTGTATGTAGCGGCTGTGAGAATCTTCTGGGGAACGCAGAAAACGGATGTAAGCATTGAACCTGCAAAATAAAGAACAAGTGCTGCAACAATTGCAATGCAAACTATTTTGATAAGAATACTGAGAACCTTATCACCCTTGCCGGATTTTTTCTTTTTTGCCGCTTTTGCAAGACGAGCCTTACGCTGTTCGCGGTAAATCTCGGCATTAGTTTTAATTTCGTTGTTTGCCATAAATTTTCATCCTTTGCTTTCTTTTCTCGTGCGTTGACAAAACACACAAACAGTACTCCTATTCTATAACAAAAAAATGATTTTTACAAGACTTTTTACACAATTAATTAGATGTATATGTTATATTTACAAATAGTTCAGGAAAATTATCCTTTTGTTCAGTTAAAAGTTGCTCCTTTGTTTGACAATGGACCTGAAATCGTGGTATTATATGATGTAATATTTTCTTAAAGGTGTATTTATGAAATTTAACAAACAAAATGCTTACAAAATCATAATAATATGTTGTGCCGTTGTAATTGTTTCTGTTTTAGCGGCAATGCTTCTGCCTGCTCTTATGACGGTCAAGCCTGAAAACCATACCTTTTATGACGGCAAACAGCAGGGTGTGGATTTTTCAGATTCCTTTGAAACTGCGGTCAAGGGCACCAACTTACAAAAGCTGCTCATAAATAAGAATAACGGTGCAGTTGCTCTTGCTTCATCAAATGGCAAAATTGTTTTTAATTCAATGTCAACCGATGCCGCTGAGTATTCTCTCGCCAGCGTTCTTAAGGTGAGATTGAGGAATAAAAAGGGCGATATTTTCTCAATGAATTCAACGGACAACAGCGTCACATTCGGAACCTTTGAGATTCTTCCCGTTGACGGAACAAATACCGCTGTCACTTTCAGACTTTTCCCTGATGCCGAGTCAGCAAAGGCGGGGATTGAAAATGCGGATATTTATGCGGTGATCACCGTAAATTTCTCATTTGCAGGAAGCTCTTTTACTGCCTCTGTTGATACAACCAAAGTATCTCTTTCCAAAGGTTTCTGCCTGGAAAAAATCAGCATTTTACCTGGTCTGTTTTCTGTGAAAAAGGGGGTAGCAGGGGATTCATATTATATCCCCGATGGTTGCGGAGCACAACTTGACCTTAACGCTAAGAATAAAGAGGATTATAGCCTCAGCCTCGGTGTTTACGGATCCGATACTTCCTTTCAGGCACAAACAGACGGCGCAAATCTTCCCTATTTTGCATACGGCAGAAAGGGTTGCCTTGTTAACACAATTATAACCGAGGGAGATGCTCTTTCGGAGATTACCGTTAAGAAATTTGCAAACGGAGGCGGTTATCTTTATAATACATTTACGGTTACAGCCTGCGGTATTGTTAAGGAGCGCTATGTGAAGGGTCCTTCCTATGAGGGCGTTATTTCTCAATCATACACAATCAGCGAAAAGAAGACGGATTACAACGTAATTGCTCAGCAGGTGAGACAGCATCTCCTTGCCAAAGGATACATTGCAGAGAAAATGGGTGAAAAATTCTCAGACTTGCCCTTCTTCATCAATGTTATCGGCAGTATTGACGGCAAAAACAGATTAACTACCTTTGAGGACGCAACTGAGATTACAACCCTCTTGAAGTCACGCGGTGTCCGTAATATCGCTCTGCGTTATTCGGGTGCAGGTAGTAAGGGCGTTCAATCCACCGCAGAGAAGGGGATGAAATTCTCCTCGAAAATGGGCGGTGAGGATGGCTTTAAAAACACAGTTTCCAAAATCACAGGTCAGGGAAATACAATCTGGCTTGATGTGAACGTTGCTAATAACAGACCCAACTACAACAAGCGTACTGTTACCGTTTATACGGATGAATTAAAATTCGCAGGTTACTCCGCTAAGGATTTCACTCTTGCGGGTACAGACGAAATCAGCCGCAATGTTTCCAAATGGTACAAGTCGCTCTCGGACTATGATGGTGCGGACGTCTGCCTTAACGATTGCTCAAAGCTCCTTTATACTGATGTGGTTGACGATTATAACCGTCAGGATATGCTTAATAATATCCGTAACAATACAAGCGCTCTCGGTGCACACAGGGGAGTAATGCTTGCTGAACCTGCAGTTTACCTTGTCAGCAATGCAGATGCAGTTTTCTCAATGCCTGAGACTGCAAGCTGCCAGAATTTCAAGGGTGTAAGCGTTGTGCCTGTGCTCCAGATGGCAATTCACGGCAGTGTTATTTACGGTAGCAGTTATATGAACGTAAGCAACCTCTCAAGTCAGGATGCTCTTCTCAAATGTATCGAATATGGTGCGGTGCCCTCATTCCTGTTCACGCACAGCAGCGGCACAACCCTTGATTACAATGCTTATGTGTCACAGACCGCTTCACTTTACAGTGAAGCAAAGCAGATTTTACCTCTTCTTGATATGTCTATTACCTCACACGAGATAGCAGTTCCCGGTGTGTATAAGGTAACCTACGACTATTCACGAGTGGTTTACGTGAACTATAATCCCTCGGTGGTTGAGGTCGATGGCATTATGATTCCCGCCAAAGATTTTGTTATAATTTAAGCGTTTCTCCCTTCACCATCGGGTGAAGGGAGCTTTTTGGTGAAAAAGCAAATATTTTGTTATCTTTTTAACAAAAAGTATTTGCTTTTTTTGTAATTTATGTTACAATGAATTCGTCTAAGTGTATTTCAAGAAAGGATGAAAATAATGGACTACAAAATGGAATTAACTCCCGAACAGTCCGCCATTCTTAATGGCGAAAAAGGGGAAGTAATGGCAAAGGTTATGAAGACCCTTGTTATGTACGGTGAAGCATTCGGTGCAACTAAGATGATTCCCGTTACAAGCGAAAAAGGTCACCTTGTTACAAGCTTCGGCCTTAAGGTTATGAGCCCTGTTTATGACCTTATGGATCAGCTTATTGAGGCAGGCATCACATCAACACAGAAATTCTCTGTTGACCCAAAGCCTGTAGACCCCAAGGTTCCCTCAAACTTTGCCAAGAATCTTGTTTTTAACAAATTTATGTACACTAAGCAGGATAGCTATGACG
>JAZNLJ010000074.1:0-5845 GCA_045579005.1 Acutalibacteraceae bacterium
TTGATGGTCACCACACCACCGAGGATATCGGTATTGCCATCGGTCAGGCTTTTAAGGAAGCACTTGGTGACAAGAGAGGCATCAAGCGTTACGGCAGCACAATCCTGCCAATGGATGAAGCCCTTATCCTTACCGCGGCAGATATTTCAGGTAGACCTTATCTTCGCTACAGAATGAGAATTCCCGCTCCAATGGTCGGTGATTTTGATACCGAGCTTCTCCGCGAGTTTGTGATTGCCTTTGCCTTTAATGCGGGCATCACACTCCACGTGCGACGACTCGACGGTGTGAACAGTCACCACATCATTGAAGGCACATTTAAATCCCTTGGCAGAACAATGCGAAAGGCAGTTTCCATTGACGAAAGCGCCAAGGATGAAATCCCCTCAACCAAAGGAGTTTTATAATGCTTGCAATTATAGATTACGGTGTAGGTAACCTGTTTTCGCTTCAATGCTCACTTAAGAAAATCGGTGTTGATGCAGTTGTAACTAATGAGGCACAGGTTATTATGGATGCTGACAGAATAATTTTGCCGGGTGTCGGTGCATTCGGTGATGCTATCAATAAACTCAGGTCAACGGGGCTTGTTGATACAATAAAAGAAGAGGCGGAGAAGGGTAAGCCCTTTCTGGGAATTTGCCTCGGTATGCAGCTGCTATTTGAAAAAGGTTACGAATATGGCGTGCACGATGGCTTAGGATTTCTTAAAGGCAACGTAGTACCGCTTGAAGGTAAAATCCCGGCTGAGCTTAATGTGCCCCATATGGGCTGGAACGGGCTTGATTTCAAGTGTAAAAGTCCTATCTTCAAATATATAAACGAGGGTGACTTCGTTTACTTTGTTCACTCCTTCTATGCTACGGATTGCGATGACTCCGTTATTGCTACATCTGAATATGGTGTTTCTGTTACAGCAGCGGTTGGTAAGGGCAATATTTTTGGTTGTCAGTTCCATCCTGAAAAGAGCGGTGACGTGGGTCTGAACATTTTGAAAGCATTTTGTGAGTTATAATTTACGGAAAGGTTGCCGACAGAAAATGAAAATTTTTCCTGCAATAGATTTATACGAGGGGAAGGCGGTAAGACTCCTGAAGGGTGATTATAACGCTCTCACAGTTTACTCCGAAAACCCCATTGAAATAGCAAAGGACTTCGAGCGTCAGGGCGCAACCGAACTCCACACAGTTGACCTTGAGGGAGCACGTGACGGTGGCACACCTAATATTGATATTATCAAAAGCTTTGTGGAGAACACAAGCCTCAATGTTGAGGTAGGAGGCGGTATCCGCTCAATGGATACTGTAAAGGCATACCTTGATGCAGGTGTACGCAGAGTTATTCTCGGCACAGCGGCAGTAACCGACGAGGCTTTTCTGAGAGACGCGGTTGAAACTTACGGTGATAAAATTGCCGTTGGTGCAGATATCAAGGACGGTGTGGTTGCCATTAAAGGCTGGGTTGAAAAGTCCGAATATACAACTTTTGATTTCTTTGAGAAAATGCAGAAAATCGGTGTTGCTACAGTAATCTGCACAGATATATCAAAGGATGGTGCAATGCAAGGCACTAACCGTCAGCTTTACAAGGAACTTTCGGAAAAGTTCAATGTGAATATCATTGCTTCGGGCGGTGTTTCAAGCCTTGATGATGTAAAAGCACTTAATGAAATGAAACTTTTCGGTGCTATTATCGGCAAGGCTTATTACACAGGTACTATAAAAATAAGTGATGCTCTGGAGGTTGCAAAATGATAACCAAGCGTATAATTCCTTGTCTCGACGTGCGTAACGGCACAGTTGTAAAGGGCACGAATTTTGAAAACCTTAATGAGATTTCGTCACCGGTACAGCTAGCAGAATATTATAGTCAGAATGGTGCAGATGAGCTTGTTTTCTATGACATAACCGCATCATCTGACGGCAGAAAGCTGTTTACTGATATTCTAACCGAAACCGCGTCAAAAGTGTTTATCCCCCTTACGGTTGGCGGTGGAATCAACACGCTAGATGATTTTGACAGAGTGCTCAAATGCGGTGCTGATAAAGTCAGCGTCAATTCGGGTGCAATAAAAAATCCTGACTTGATTCGTCAGGCGGCAGAGAAATACGGAGACCAATGCGTTGTGCTTTCTGTTGACGTAAAACGCGTTGACGGTCAATTTAAGGTTTTTGCCAAAGGCGGCAGAGAAAATACAGGTCTTGATGCGCTTGAATGGATTAAAAAAGGCGTTGAAAACGGTGCAGGCGAGATTGTTGTGAACTCCATTGACACCGACGGTGTGAAAAACGGATTTGATATTGAAATGCTAAAAGCCGTTTGCAAAATAGTAAATGTGCCTGTAATTGCCTCAGGCGGTGCAGGTTCACAGCAGGATTTTGTTGACTTGTTTAACACAGTTCCCGGGGTCAGCGCAGGTCTTGCGGCATCGATCTTCCATTATGGTGAGGTTGCGGTTAATGATTTGAAGAAAACTCTTAGGGAGAATAATATTACAGTGAGGTTATAAGCCATGTTTGATATTGAAAAATTAAAATTTGATGATAAGGGTCTTATCCCTGCAATTGTTGTTGATGATGCAACAGGGGACGTGCTGACTCTTGCATATATGAACAGGGAGAGTCTGCAGATTTCTTTAGAGAAAAAACTTACCTGCTTTTGGAGTCGTTCACGTCAGGAGCTGTGGCTCAAAGGTGAGACAAGCGGTAACTATCAGCATATTGTAAGCATTACCGCTGATTGCGATATGGATGCCCTTACAGTGCGAGTTAAGAAGGAGGGGCCCGCTTGCCACACAGGCGAAAATTCCTGCTTCTTCAATACTGTTATGGAAAACGATGAATTTGCACCCGCTTTTTCGGTTGAGAGTCTTGTTAAAATGCTTGAGGGCAGAAAAACAAATCCTCAGGAGGGTTCATATACAACCTACCTTTTCCAGAAAGGTATCGATAAAATTCTCAAAAAAGTAGGCGAGGAGTGTACCGAGGTTATCATCGCAGGTAAGGCAGACGACAAGCCTGAAACAATCTATGAAATTGCCGACCTTATGTATCACGTAATCGTGCTTATGATTGAAATGGGCATTTCTGTTGATGATATTATGAATGAGCTTGCCTCACGTCATGTGATAGATCACAAGGTCAAGCAAGAGAAGATGACTAAATAAAAGGAAGCTTAACCTTTCTTTTACAATGGAGTGGGACCAAAAGCAGAGCTTTTGGTCCCACTAATATAGTTTGCTGCATTCAGGAAAAAGGCAAAATAGTTTTTGAAGAATATACAGACAAATAAGCCTACAAACAGAGAAATGCTAAGTAAAAAAGATAAAACAAAACCCGCTCTCGATTGAGAGCGGGTGAATTATTCAGCAAATAAATTATGCTTCGACTTCATCTTCTTCGTCGTCGAAGAGACCAACGCGCTTGTCAGCATCGGGATCAACAAGACCGTTGTACTCGTTGTATTCCTTTGCGAGCTTATTGAAGTTCTTTACCATAACAAGTGATGTGATAAAGAGACCAATGATGGGAAGGAGAAGGTTGTAAACAAGGACAATGGGACCACCCTCGCTGAACTTGAGGTTGTAACGGGGAGCATTTGTCTGAAGTCTGTTAGCGAACTGGAATTTCCAGATAAGACCGAAGATACCAAATGTAACGAGGTTCAAAAGCCATACAAAAACGTACTTCATTGTTTTTTTGCCGTCACCTTCACAAAGAATGTTAGCGTCCTTTGAAAGCTTGTTCCAGAAAACAATGTGATAAATGCCGAATGTAACAACAGAAAGGATAATGTAAAGTATAAAACTTCTTTCTTTGATGGGTTTATTCATTCTAAAAACTCCTTTGAGCATATATTTACTTCACAAGTATATTATATTTTTTGGTAAAAATCAAGTGTTTTACATATATAATTACGAGATTTTTGTAAAAAAGAAGCAAAACTCTTTTTTACTATGATTTTTCACGAAAAAGTCTATTTATAGATATATAAAAACATTAAAATGTATCATTGACAATCTTCTTATTATGTGGGATAATAGCGTGTAATATTTTAGAATTATAAGTATATTTTAAGGGGGACTTCTTTTGAAGAAAGAGCTCGCAAAGCAGTACGATCCAAAAAATGTTGAGGATCGTATATACAAAACCTGGCTTGACGGCAAGTACTTCCACGCCAAGTGTGAAGAGGGCAAGCCTACTTACACAATCGTTATTCCGCCACCCAATATAACGGGTCAGCTCCATATGGGTCACGCCCTTGACAATACTCTCCAGGACATTCTCATTCGTTGGAAGAGAATGTCAGGCTTCGATACACTCTGGCTTCCGGGTACAGACCACGCATCTATCGCTACCGAGGCAAAGATTGTTGAGGCAATGCGCGCCGAAGGCATCTCTAAGGAGGATTTAGGTCGTGACGGTTTCCTTGAGAGAGCCTGGGATTGGAAAAAACAGTATGGTGGCAGAATTATTGAACAGTTGAAAAAATTGGGCTCATCCTGTGACTGGGACAGAGAACGCTTTACTCTCGACGAGGGTTGCTCACGTGCTGTACGTGAGGTTTTCGTTCGTCTTTATGAAAAGGACCTTATTTACAGAGGCAACCGTATGGTTAACTGGTGCCCCTGCTGTAACACGTCTATTTCAGATGCTGAGGTTGAATATGAGGAGAAGGACGGAAATTTTTGGCATCTTCTTTACACAGTTAAGGAAACAGGTGAGAAGCTTGAACTTGCTACAACCCGTCCGGAAACAATGCTTGGTGATACAGCCGTTGCTATCAATGCTGAGGACGAGCGCTACAAGCACCTTCACGGCTGTCACGTAATTCTTCCATTGCTCAATAAGGAGATACCCATTGTCTGCGACGAGCACGCTGATATGACAAAGGGTACAGGTGTTGTTAAAATCACTCCTGCACACGACCCCAATGACTTTGAGGTTGGTCTTCGCAACAATCTTCCTATTGTTCGTACCTTCACTTATGACGGTCATCTTACAGGTGCTGAGGACAAGCGTATTGCAGACGAGCTTATTGCAAGCGGTAAGGCAACCGAAAACGAGCCTGAGGTACTTGACTGCGGTAAATATGCCGGTATGACAACACTTGAGGCTCGTAAGGCTATTCTTGCAGACCTTGAGGCGGGCGGTTATATTAAAGAGATTGAGCCACTCAAGCACGAGGTCGGTACTTGTTACCGTTGTCACAACGTTATTGAGCCTATGGTTTCAAAGCAGTGGTTCGTTCGTATGGTACCCCTTGCAGAGCCCGCAATTGAAGCGGTTGAAAAGGGAGAGGTTCAGTTCATTCCCGAGCGCTTCACAAAGAACTATCTCAACTGGATGCGCGGTACACGTGACTGGTGTATTTCACGTCAGCTCTGGTGGGGTCATAGGATTCCTGCCTGGTATTGCGACGATTGCGGTGAAATGGTTGTTTCTAAGGAAGACCTTACAGTCTGTCCTAAGTGTGGTAGCCACAATTTCGTTCAGGATGAGGACACGCTCGACACTTGGTTCAGCTCTGCTCTCTGGCCATTCTCAACACTTGGTTGGCCAGACGACACAGCAGACCTCCGTCATTATTATCCCACAAACACACTCGTTACAGGCTATGATATCATCGGCTTCTGGGTTAGCCGTATGATTTTCTCAGCACTTGAATATACAGATCAGGTTCCCTTTGACAAGGTTCTCATTCACGGTCTTGTGCGTGATGCCCAGGGCAGAAAGATGTCCAAGTCACTTGGTAACGGCATTGACCCCCTTGAGATTATCGACCAGTATGGTGCCGATGCTCTCCGTTTCTCACTTGCGACAGGTAACAGCCCCGGTAACGATAT
>JAZNLJ010000075.1:0-13682 GCA_045579005.1 Acutalibacteraceae bacterium
CCTTCCCCTTTCAGACCTCGCCTATGACGGTGACGAGAAAATCAAGGTTACCGTTAACAGACCTGACCTTGTTTACAGATATTCCTGCGTTAAGATGGATAACATCACCAAGAATGTCAGTCCCATGTCCATGCAGATTCGTCTTTACTACTGCGGTATGCGTGGCATCAATTTACTTGCTGACCTTACAAACTACATTATGCTTGAAATGGGTCAGCCCACACACGCTTTTGATGCCAACAAGATTGATGAAATCGTTGTTGATACTCCTAAAGAGGCTTGCAAGTTCACTACACTTGACAACACAGAGCGTGATATCACAACAGATACACTCCTTATTCAGAACGGTTCAACACCTGTTGCGATTGCAGGTATTATGGGTGGTCTTGATTCTGAAATTGTTGGTGAAACAAGCTCTGTTGTGCTTGAAAGTGCAAACTTTGACGGTGTAAGTGTTCGTAAATCATCCTCAAGACTCGGTCTTCGTACTGATGCTTCTGCAAGATATGAAAAGATGCTTGACCCCGAAATGACAGTTACTGCTGCAAAGCGTTTTGCATATCTTCTCAAGAGCATCGATGAGGGCGCTGTTGTTGCATCTCAGCTTACAGATGAATATGTAAGAAAATATCCCGAAATTTCAATAACCTTTAACAAGGCTTACGTTGATAAATACACAGGTATTGATATCACAGAGGAGCGTATTGTTAAGACACTTTCTGCACTTGGTTTTGATGTAGAAAAGACCGGTGACGATTTCACAGTAAGCGTACCTTCATTCCGTGCAACAAAGGACGTTACCATCAAGGCTGACATCATTGAAGAAATCACACGTATCTACGGCTATGATAACTTCAGCATCATCACAACAAAGAGTCCACTTAAGCCCGTTAAGAGCTCCCCTGTTCGTGCACAGAGCAACGAAATCAAGGATATTCTTGTAAAGCACTATAATCTTCACGAGGTACACTCATACATCTGGGGTGACGTGCGTAAATACAAGAAGCTTGGCATTGAGGTTGAGGAAAACGTTAAGGTTCTCAATATTGAAAGCTCCGATAACGGCACAATCCGTAACTCAATGATTCCCACCCTCCTTCTTGCTGTTTCCGAAAACAAGGACTATGGCGACAAATACGGCATATTCGAAATTGGCAGAGTTGCTGATGGTGTTAAGGAGGACGGCACAGCAAACGAGCGCAGAAGACTCGGTGTTGTACTTTATGACAAGACAGTAAGCGAAAAAGACCTGTTCTTCAAGGCTGTTACAATCATCAACAACATTTTCGCTCAGATCAAGCACAAATCACCCGTTCTTTCAAAGGTTGCTCCCACACACGCATACGAGCATCCCAAGAACACGGCTGAAATCCTTTGTGACGGTGTTAAGGTTGGTACTCTCCACACACTCCATCCCACAAATGCACAGAAGCTTGACAAGGTGGGTAAGGTAGTTTGTATTGAAATCGACGTTGACGACTTCATCACAATCGGTGGTGCAAATATTGATTTCTGTGAGCCTTCATCACAGCAGTCAACCTACTATGACCTTTCACTCATTCTTAAGGAAGGTACAACCTTTGCGCAGATGTCCGAGTGCTGGAACGCGCTTAACCTTGAAGAGCTCACAAGCGTTAAGGTTATTGACACTTATGATACCGAGGAAATCAAAAGTATTACGGTTCGCCTTATCTTCTCTGCTAAGGACAGAACACTTGAAATGGATGAGGTTCAAACATGGATTGACACAATTCTTGCAAATCTCAGAAATATCGGCATAGAAATGCGTGCATAATTTATTATTTGTTTATAAATACTTATTGTATTTTTTAAACAAATGGGTTATAATGTTATCTAAAGAAAATCGGGAGGTGTTTATATGACAGATAAAACAATCCAATTCAAAATCAGTGATGACCACGAAAAGGAAATGCGCGAGATACTTGTTTCAGTTTATAATGCTTTGGTTGAAAAGGGTTACAATCCTACCAGTCAGCTTGTAGGTTATATACTGTCTGAAGACCCAACCTACATCACTACGCACAACAATGCACGAAGCCTTATTAGAAAGATTGACCGTGACGAGCTTCTTCAGGTTCTTCTAAAGTCATATCTTAACTAAGGCAATCAATTATACAATCTAAGGAGTGTTAATTTTGGCTGATAATCAGACAAGTTTTCTCACATATAAGGGCAAACCCATCGTCCGCAAGGGTAACACAATCTACTATGGCAATATGAGTGACCCCTTTGTAATTCTTCTCTCCGTTGCTTCCTCACACGAGGTTCACGGTGTAAAGATTGCTGACAAGGTTATTGTTCAGCTCCTTAACACCGACCCCAACATCAATCCTCTGGAGGCAATTGTCAAGAGAACAGAAAAGAACGGTATGTGGGCTGCAATTGATATAGCGTCAATCTGGCTCCAGCGTGCCCTTAAGGCTGAATAATTCAGTATTACAATCTACGCCGCTTTGATTCATATCAAGGTGGTGTTTTTTGTTTACAAAATGTACTTGATTTAATATATTTAAGGTATTATAATGATAGTTATTGTTTTATTAATCCAAGAAAGGGAAACTTATGAAAAAAATCATAATAAGAACAACTAAATCCTTACTTATGTTTTTTCTGGGTATTATTGTAATATCCGGCAGTTTTCCTGTTGCTGCATTATATAAACCCGAGTCCAAAATACTTGACGGTAAAACTATCTCAATTCTCGGTGACAGCATTTCCACCTATGAAAACATTTCAAGCGGTATTGCCGCCGACACATCTAACACCACAATAAGAAACAACAGAGTTTTTTACTCCAACAACAGAAACGGTGTTTCGCTTCACGATACCTGGTGGATGCAGATTGTTGACAAATTAGGCGGAGAGATACTTGTAAATAACTCATATTCAAATTCTCAGATTTTTGACCCGAACAGTAACGTAATTGGTCAAGCCTACCTTGACAGAGCACAAAACCTCCACGATGATACAGGTCTGAACGCGGGACAAAAGCCTGATATTATTATCGTGTATATGGGCTATAACGATCTTGCTTATTGCAAGGATAAAACAGGCACATTTGATGAGATTAATTTTGACAACCTCATAAAGCCCCTTGATGATGCAATTTATTATGCACAGCCACAGACAACCGTTGAAGCTTACTGTATTATGCTTCACAAGATACAGAGTGCATACCCTGACGCAGAGGTTTATTGTTATAATCTGGCTCCACGCTCACTTCTGACAGAAGAAGGTAAGGTAAAATTCGAACAATTCAACAATGACATCAGTAAAATGTGCAATCATTTCAACTGTATACTTGTTGACAACTACGGAAATTCAGGCTTGTCTCCTGACGACACAAATATTTACTGTTACCTTGCCGACGGTCTGCACCCAAACCGAAACGGTATGGATGCAACAACAAACAGCTTTCTTAAAGCATTTTATGAAAACAGTCGTTACAGAGATACTGAAGCAAGACTTCACAAAGTCACCTATGAATTGGATAATGTTATCGTTGACCAGGGAACGTTAAAAACCATAACTGAAGATGACTCTTTCTTCTGTAGCTTTTCAACAATTACAGGCGGACCCATTGAAGCACAGGTTTTCATTGATGATATAGATTACACAGGATTATGTGTTAAAAACGGTTGTATTTATATCCCGCGAATATCGGGTGAGGTTAAGGTAGTTGCTTCCTTAATCAAAGAAAACTCCCCCGAGGACAGTTATCACTTCACTCTTGAAGACAACGCATTGAAAGCGGTTATCGGTGAAGAAAACTTCGAAAACACCTTAATACTCAACAACGGATATATTTCAGATAATGTTATTTATGAAGGCTCATTCAGTATCGAAAAAACCATTGAGCTGATGCACGATATGCCTTGGAGTGTTGTATGGAAGGCACAGTATAACCCTGAATACAAATGCCTTACTCTGTCAAATCATTACCTTGCAGAAAAAGAAATGAACAATCTGCTCCATTTTATTGACGGTACTTCAATTCTATGTATGAGCGAATACAGAAACGGTCAGTACGTAAGCTACGGTATTGACCTCGGAAAATATGATATTGACATCACGGCAGACAATGAATACAGATTATCCAACATCATTTCTGCTGATGGTAAAAATATGATATATCTTTATGTCAACGGCACAAAAATCGGTGCACTTAATCATAAGGTTGAAAACAATGAAATTGGCTCACTCAACAATAAATGGTGCAACGGCAAAGATTTCTACTATAACCATATCGGTACTAATGACAATACCTTTAATGGTTGCAGGCTTGAATTTATTCAGATATGGGAGAATATATTCAGCGATAATCACACACATAATTACATTTATTCAAAAGAATATCCACCCACCTGTACGGAGGATGGATACAAGGAATTAGCCTGTCGTTGTGGCTACAGTACAGTTGAAATCACCCAAAAAAGCAAAGGACACTTATCGTCCGCGTTAATAACCGACACTGAACCCACCTTATACAAAGCAGGCAAATGTCATACTGAATGTACAGTTTGCGGGAAAGTCCTGAAAACCCAAACACTTTCACAACTTACACCCTCCGCTCCGAAAATCACCTCACTTACAAACGATCCAAAAGGAATAAGAGTAAAATGGAATAGTGTTAAAGGTGCAGATTATTACAGAGTTTACAGACGTGGTGAAAAGCAGCGTTCTTGGCAATATCTCGGTAACACAAAAGAATTGTCCTATCTGGACAAAACGGTAACGAACAATAATTATTGGCGATATACGGTACGATCTTGTAACGAAGGTGGATTTGGCGGATACGACCCAAAAGGTATCTATACCAAATTCCTAAGCACACCAAAAATCACAACTGCTGCAAACACAATCAATGGTATAAAGCTACAATGGACACCAATCAAAGGTGCGACTCGATACTACATTTATCGTAACAGAGTCGGCTTATCCAACTGGACCTATCTCGGAAGCAGTACATCTACAACCTTTAACGATAATAAAATCAAAAATGCTAATGGTGTTGATTACCGTTATACCGTCAGAGCTCATTACGGCAACACGGACGGATATACAAGCGGTTATTATAGCGAGGGATATATAATCCGTCGCTTATCGGCTCCGGCTCTTAAAACAGCGATCAGCTATCCCACGGGGCTGTATATCAACTGGACTCAGATATCAGGTGCAACCGGATACAATGTATACCGAAAAGCAGGAAAATCTAACTGGAAGCTGATCGGAAAAGCTACCCCCTCTAACCCTGCATATTTTGACAAAACAGCGGTCAAAGGTGTTAAATACACATACACAGTAAAAGCTTCCTACGGCAAAACATTGAGTGATTGCTACCAGAAAGGTATAACCTGTGTAGATAAATATTAAAAAAATGCTTAAAACCGACCAGGTTTTAAGCATTTTTGTTATTTATCACGTTTATCTTCAAGAATCTTTTTATAAGGCATTAACATACCCTCGTTCATCATATTACCCATTTTTGCTTTAACCTTAGGATTGGACATTGCTCCTCCAACAAGATACATAAGGAGCATTGTACCCTTCTTTTTCTGCGGGAAATCATACTGACCGTGTGCCTTAAAGAATTTGTGATCCTCCTTCATCATCCCCTTCATCTGATAAATAAGGTCTCTGAAAATTTTCATACCGCCCACTCCATAGAAATTAGCAGGCTGTGAATATTTGTTATCAAGAGCAAACTTCAGATTAATATCAAGCTTGCGGATCGCCGCATCGGGGTCGCTCTCGTCTGTTGCAACACCGCACATAAAATTACCGCCAACATTGGCACGACCCTCAATAACAGTCTGAAGGTTGGTTTCGCAAGAGTAATTACCGCTGACGATGTAACCAACGGGCATACCCATAGTGACGGAGCGGTGACCGTTGCAGAACTGTCTGTCATCATATAATTTATATGATGCGCCCATAGAATGGTCTTTTATAGTAAAAGCATGAACTATAGCATTCGTATTCTGAATTTCATTTCTCAATAAATCCTGAAATCCATCCTTATACACACAGTTACCGTCTGTGGCACAGTTCATACAACCAAGACATCCACCCTTAAAGGGATATTCAGTAAGATTGATAACGCGTGTCCTAAAGGAGCTGATGTTACAGAAATGGTCAATCATCGACCGAAGCTGTGTATCATCTCTTTCACAGTTCGTAAGAACAACAACATCGCCTGTTTTGTTCTGATTAACCTCAGCAGGTGTGAATGGTACACATTTATACTCATTTGTGTATTCAAATACAGGTTCAAAAAGCTTGTTTTCAATGCAATGACAGACGTATTTAAAGAAATCTTTTGCTTCTTGCTGACCTTTTTCCGATAACAAATCCTCCATATCTGCAGAAAGACCACGAATGTATCTGAGACCTAAATCGTTGCAGTTATCCTGAATATACCTATGAGCAGTAACATCGTAAAAATGCTTAGATGTGGTTATCTGTGTAGCAACCTTACCCTCAAACGAAACACCTGCCTCTTTGACAAGTTCAATAAATCTATGCAACTGATAAGGAGCAAGGAAAGTGTAAACGGGATAAGAAAAAATAATCAGCTCAGCATTTCTGATACTTTCCAACACAGGTGTCATATCCTTTTCAATTGCCTTGATTCGCTGTCCTACATTTACGTATTCAAAAGAGTGTTCACCATTAAACTTCTCAATATATTTTGAAGTCTGTAGTGTAATGCTGTAATCCCCTTTGGGACTACCGTTCAATACAAGAATATTCATTTTAAAACCCTACCTGTAGAAAAGCCCTGCGGATTAATGAGGACCACGTATTTTAACTCTGAGTATTATAAAATCTCGCCGTTCTCGATTGCAGTAATCTGATCAACACGACGCTGATGTCTGCCGCCTTCGAATTCTGTGTTAATAAAAACATCAACAAGCTCACAAGCAAGACCACCACCGATAACACGTGCACCCATACACAGCACATTTGCATCATTATGAAGTCGTGTGAACTTTGCGCTGAAATAATCCGAACAACAAGCTGCTCTGATACCCTTTACTTTATTAGCAGCCATTGAGATACCTATACCCGTACCGCAACAAAGGATTCCTAAATCTGCTTCACCGGAAGTTACCTTAAGGCAAGCCTTCTGCGCAAACTGAGCGTAATCAACAGAATCGGGTGAATCTGTACCACAATCAATATACGCTATACCATTTGTATCGAGATATGCCTTAATTTCCTCCTTAAGAGGAAAACCTGCGTGGTCTGAAGCTAAAACTAACATTTATATCAACCTTTCAATTATTATTCTTTTTCTTAAGCTCGCGCTCCGCCTGTGAAAGTCGAAGATAATTAGGCAAAACAGCGTGGGGAGTTGTTGAAGCATTTTTATCCGAAGCCAACTTCTCCATTGCTATAACACAAACATCTGCGGCTGATTGGTAAACTACCGAGGGTGTTGCTGTTCTGATATCAGGAATAACATCCTTAAGTTTATTATAAGCCACTTGTGTGCCGTCTCCGATAAGGACAATTGGTTTATTGATTAATTTCAACTGTTCTCCTAACTCGTCAATGGTAATTGCCTCGTCAGTGGTCACACGATTAAAGCCGTTTTCACAATCGAATTGTGCGGTATACACCTGATTACACCGTGCATCCATAACCGCTACTGCATAACAGCCTGAATTTTCAAGAGGCTTTGCAATAACCTCGGTCGTGGAAACGGAAACACAAGGAATATCCAAGGGCTGTGCAATACCTTTAACTGCAGAAACACCGATTCTCACACCGGTAAATGAACCGGGTCCGTTGGAAACAGCAATCAAATCAAGATTATTAACATCTAGCCCCGACGATTTAAGCACAGACTCAATCATCGGCAGAAGTGTCTGACTGTGTGTAAGACCTGTATTTGAGTAATTAAGGGCAACAACCTTACCGTCAATGTATACCGCGGCACTTGCGGCAGTAGCTGTACTGTCAACGCCAAGAATCTTCATAAATACTGTCACCACTCATTCTGAGAACACGGCTGTTATCATCGTCACCGCGCATAATTTCTATCTTTATAAGTTTGTCCTGGGGTAGAGCATTTTCAATATTCTCACTCCACTCAACCGCAAGAACTCCACCCCAATCCAAGTAATCAAAAAAACCGGTGGAACACAGATCCTCAAAGGTTGTTATTCTATACATATCGAAGTGATATAAGGTTTTGTCCCCCCTGTACTCGTGAACAAGGGAAAACGTGGGGCTTGAAACCTCGGTGTTTATACCCATACCTTCGGCAAGACCCGCAGTAAAACGAGTCTTACCCATACCGAGACCCCCAAAATATGCAATTGTCTCCCCGCCCGAGAGAACAGCACCTAATTTACGTGCAAATTCCTCGGTCTGAGCAGGAGAATTTGAAATCACCTGTACCATACAATGCCTCAAAAAAATCAAAAGACTTGAAATAAAATTTCATTATATGTATAATAACAATATTACGTTACAAAATCAAGGGGGCAAAGCCTTGAAAAAATTATTTCCTTACTTAAAACGCTTCATTGCGGAAACCGATAAATTATTGTTAGCACTCATTACTGCTGCCTCTGTTTTTGGTGTGCTTATGGTACACAGCACAACACGATGTCTTTTAGAGGATGGTCAATACATCGCCCGAGACGCTACTGTTATGATTGTAGCTGCAGCGCTCGGTCTTATAATCACGCTGATTATTTCAGCCATTGATTATGAGCTTATTATGAAGCTATGGCCCATTATCGGCATCGGTTGTGTGGGACTGATGATAATCACTCTTCTCTTCGGTGTTGCGCCCGAGTCCCGACCGGACGCTAAATCGTGGCTCCAGTTCGGTTCAATCTTCTTCCAGCCGTCTGAGCTTGTTAAAATCGGTTACGTCATAACCTTCTCAATGCATCTTGAACTGTGCAGAGATACAATAAATCAGTTTAAATCCCTTGTTTTACTTGGAATTCACGCGATGATACCCATTGGACTTGTTATCCTTACAGGTGATATGGGTTCTGCACTTGTCTTTATGTTTATGACACTTGCGATGCTCTATTTTGCAGGTCTTCATTGGGGCTACTTCGCATGTGGCGGTGCACTTATCGTTGCAACATCACCACTTATCTGGATGTACGTATTAAACGATTTTCAAAAGGCACGATTTCTTGCTCTGCTACGACCAGAGGAATATGCAGCAGAAAGCTATCAGCAGTTAAAAGGACTCAATGCTCTCGGCTCAGGCGGATTCTTCGGACAGGGTCTTTTCAAAGGAACATATACACAGAACGGTATCGTTCCTGAGAGTGAAAACGATATGATTTTCACCGCGGTTGGTGAAGAAACAGGCTTTATAGGTTGCCTTATTGCACTCGGCATACTGTTTATGATATGCTTCAAGATGTTCTCAATCGGTAAAAAAGCACGTGATTTCTCATCACAGCTTGCTTGCTATGGTATTGCGGCTATGATCGCCACACAGGTTGTTATTAACATCGGTGTATGCCTTATGCTGCTACCTGTTATCGGTATTACACTACCCTTCTTCAGCGCAGGCGGTTCAAGTACTCTTTGCCTTTATGTTGGTGTTGGTCTTGTATTCAGTATTGCACGCTTCAACCGTTCACGTCAGGCAGTCAACTTCAGAGTCAGCCGAATCTCAACACCATTCAGTGAGTTTTAAAAAAGTAATTCGCAACACAGTTTGTTCTGTGTTGCGAATTTTTTAAATCTTTTTCATTTTAGCCATTTTAGCCATAATTTTTTTTGTACCATAATCATCAAATGCAATTTCAAGCACCATATCACCGCCAACAGACTTGGCACCGATAATCAAGCCCCTGCCGAAAGTCTTGTGCTCAACTGTATCGCCTGTTTTATAATCAATATTAACAGCATCGTTCTTTTTAGCAGTTGACTGACTGAAGCCACCCCTTGAAAAGCCACTGTCCCCCCCTGTTGATTTTGGTTTGGTGTCAGATACAGGTCTGTTATAGTTTGTACTGCCACCTGCAGAACTGCGTGAACCCCCAGCGAACCTGTTCTGTGACGAAAAACCACCGTAAAAGGTCTGCTGCGGAGCGTTAAGGTTAGAATCGACAAGCTCCTCGGGTATTTCATTAATAAAGCGTGAGGGCCTCGTAAGGCTTGTATTACCATAAAGCATACGTGTACGTGCATTTGTAATATATAATTTTTCCTTTGCACGCGTAATACCAACGTAGCAAAGGCGACGCTCCTCCTCAATCTCCGAAGGGTCATACATAACCTGATTTCCCGGGAAAAGACCTTCCTCCATACCAACAATGAATACTATGGGAAATTCGAGCCCCTTTGCAGAGTGAAGCGTCATCATAACTGCAGATTCCGAGTCTGCATTATAGTTATCAATATCAGACAGCAAGGCAATTTCCTCGAGGAAACCTGTAAGCGTCCCACCCTCATTTTCTTCCATATAACGGATAAGGTTGGCAAGAAGCTCCATAACATTCTGTTTACGTTCATCTGCGGTTTCCTTATCAAGGTCAAGGGAAGACATATAGCCTGTTTCGGTAATAACATCATCGAAGAAATCATGAATTTCCTTCATTTCAAGTGATTCAGCAAGCTTATTAATGAGCTTTGTGAAATCCATCAGCTTTGCAGATGCTCTTGAAAGCATAGGATATTCATTTGCGTGGGATATAACGTCGTAGAATGTAAGTCCGAGTCCGTCGGCAATGGAAGCAGCACTATTTATGGTTGTTTCTCCGATACCGCGCTTAGGCTCATTTATGATACGACGCAGACGAACTGTATCGGAGGGATTTGCAATAACAGAAAGATAGGCAAGAACATCCTTAACCTCTTTACGGTCATAGAATCGGTGACCGCCCACGACCTTGTAAGGCACTGCATTATAAACAAGTGCACGCTCAATGGAGCTTGACTGTGCATTGGTGCGGTAAAGAATTGCAAAATCGGAAAATCTTCTTCCTGTTGCAACCGCATTGAGAATTTCATCTGCAACAAAACGCCCCTCGTCGCGCTCGTCGGTAAGGAGTCTGAGACAGATTTTGTCGCCCCCCTCAGCCTGAGTCCAAAGGGTTTTACCCTTTCTTCCCTGATTGTTCTTTATAACCGCATTTGCGGCATCGAGTATAACCGAAGTTGAACGATAATTCTGTTCAAGGCGTATAACCGCAGTCTCCTCATACTGATTCTCAAATGACAGGATGTTCTCAATAGTTGCGCCGCGGAATTTATAAATACTCTGATCATCATCACCAACAACACAGATGTTACGGTAACCGCCCGCAAGGAGTGATGTGAGAACATATTGAGCGTGGTTGGTATCCTGATACTCGTCCACCATAACGTAACGAAAACGACGTTGATAATACTCGAGCACATCAGGATTATCCTTAAGCAATTTTACTGTATTTACAATAATATCGTCAAAGTCCATCGCATCCGCCTTTTTAAGCATTTCCTCATACTTGGCAAAGGCTTGTCCGATCATCTTCTTATTAACATCAAAGCCGGCGGCATCACCGTATTCCTCAGGTGTCTGCAAAGAGTCCTTTGCTTTGCTTATTTCAGACAAAACGTACTTGACAGGAAGACGCTTTTCATCGATATCAAGCACACGCAAAACTTCCTTCATTACGCGCTTTGAGTCATCTGTGTCATATATTGTAAAGTGCTTTGAAAATCCGATTCTGTCGCTGTCACGACGAAGAATACGTACGCAACAGGAGTGGAATGTGCTTGCCCACACATCATTCCCCTTTTCACCAAGCATCGCTGTAAGACGTTCTTTAAGCTCATTTGCTGCTTTATTGGTGAAAGTAATTGCAAGTATCTGCCAAGGCTGAGGTGCATCTACACTTAAAAGGCCTTGTATTTCAAAAGGGACTTCCCCACCCTCATTTATGTATTTTTCAAGAAGAGCACAATCATTCTCTGTTGGTACTCTGTAACTAAAATCAGAATGATACGCATTGCCATATTTTATAAGATATGCAATTCTGTTAACAAGCACGGTAGTTTTACCTGAACCTGCACCTGCAAGAATGAGTACAGCGCCGTTTACATTGAAAACAGCTTCCCTTTGCATATCATTCATTCTTGAAAACTCTTTTTCTATTAGTTTCCTTCGTAAATCAGTAAAGTTCATATATACATCCTCAATTGTTATTAATTACTATTCTTTGTATTTCTGAAAAAGTTTGGTCTATTGATTTATAAATATCGTAGAATCCGCTTATAACCGCATATTTAAGCAAGGGTTGCTCTGTACATTTAAGGCAATTCTTGATAGCTAATACAATGCTTGTATTTACTCCGTTTAATATTGCTTTTGTTTCATTTATCTGACCGAAAATCTTTTCGTAACTCTTGGAATCAGAAAGAATCTTTAAAATAACGTTCTGCTTTAAAAAAACTGTTGATATTGAATCAACAAAAGCAAAGCCATCTATATTCACCAGCTGAATTATATTATTTAATTTTGAAACACAAAATAATTCTTCGCTCAAGCAAACTGTTAAATGATAAATATCGTTGCGCTCAATAGGCGCAACGAACTCATTAAAAAGATTATCTGTCAATTCCCATTTTAATCCTGAAAAGCAGATTGTTTCCTTATTAAACTCATTTGTAGTAACCATATTTTTATAAGCATCACCTACGGTCACAGACATTTCTTTTAACGTCTTGAAATAATCATATGATTTTTTCAAACGCACCTCATTTATATATTGAATTACCTTTACTGTCTATCGCAACCAAAAGCGGAAAATCCTTAACAGTCAGTTTTTTTACGGATTCACAGCCTAAATCTTCAAATGCTATAACCTGACATTCTGTTACACACCTTGAGTAAAGTGCTCCTGCACCGCCAATTGCAGCAAAATACACGGCACCATATTTTTTAATCGCATCAACTACTTCTTTGTTTCTACCGCCTTTACCAATCATAGCCCTCTGACCGAGGGAAATCATAAGCGGTGAAAACTTATCCATTCTTGAAGAAGTGGTGGGACCGATACTGCCTATAGCAAGACCGTCTTTAGCAGGTGTAGGTCCTGCAAAATATACTACAGAGCCATTTATATCGAAAGGGAGCTCACCACCATCTTCTACTATAGCAGCTATTCTTTTATGTGCGGCATCCCTTGCTGTATAAACAGTTCCGCTGAGAAGAACCCTATCGGAAACCTTGAGCGTTTCTACCCATTCATTTATATTCTCAGTATTTAAAAAATATTCACTCATTATAAATCATCCTGTGAATCTGTAAATTCAATTGTACTTACATCATTAAAACCATAGTCTGTAGGATTAATCTTAATTTTAGCCTCAACATCGTCAACCGGTGTAAAATCGTACTCAACCTGTGTTTCGGCTTCTTGTGAATCTGAAATAACACCGCTTTCTGATATAAGAAGCTGAGCAGTCTTGCTCATATCACCGGTAAGAGCTTTTATTCTTAACTCAACCTCTTCTGCGGCTTTAGTGAAGTTTCTTGCAATTTCCGCAATGCCTGTAGAAAGGTCATCAATTTTAAGAGCAGTATCACCGATAGCGGAATATACTGACTTTGTAACTGCATTTGCTTTCTCTTTGGCTTCTTCCACAAGCTCCTCTGAATGAATACGTGCATCAAGCATTGCAGCACC
>JAZNLJ010000076.1:0-4594 GCA_045579005.1 Acutalibacteraceae bacterium
GACACAGACCATATTCAATTATGATGATGCAGTTGCCCTTTCACGTGCAGCAGTAAAGCTCAACAAAATTGCACGTGTGCATATTGCGGTGGATACGGGTATGTCACGCATAGGCTTCTTCTGTAACGCCGAGAGCGTTGAGGTTGTCAAAAGGATAAATGATTTACCCAATATATATATCGAAGGTATTTTCAGCCACTACGCCTGTGCCGATTGTGAGGACAGGTCAACTACCGAAAAGCAGACTCAGGTTTTCAAGGATTTTATCAGAGCACTTGAGGACAGGGGGATGATAATCCCCATCAAACACCTTTGTAACAGCGCGGGTATTATTACCTGCGATGAAATGTTCAATATGGTTCGTATCGGCATCATTCTTTACGGTCTTTATCCCGATGAGTTTGTAAATGATGGTACGGTTTCACTCAAACCAGCAATGAAGATTGTAAGCCACGTAATTCACGTGAAGGAAGTTCCTGAGGGGAGTGGTGTCAGCTATGGTCACACTTATTTCACCAAAGGAAGAACAAGGATTGCTACGGTCTGCATAGGCTATGCTGACGGCTATTCAAGGTGCCTGTCAAACAAGGGCAGAGTGCTCATTAACGGTGAGTATGCACCCGTTATTGGCAGAGTGTGTATGGATCAGCTTATGGTTGACGTGACCGGTCTCACCAACGTTTCGGTAGGGGATGAGGTTGTGATCCTCGGTAAAGACGGTGATGAAGAAATCACCGCAGAGGAGCTTGCATTACTTACTGACACTATTAATTATGAAGTTGTCTGTCAGTTCCAAAAGCGTGTTACTATATTACAGTATGAAAAAGGCGAAAGAGTAAATTGATATGAAAAATAATGAGATAAACATCCGTGACCCATTTGTTCTCGTTCATAACGGCAAGTACTATATGTATGGCACGAGGGCAGCAAACTTCGGTTGCAAAACTGCAGGCTTTGATGTTTACATTGGTACAGACCTGGAAAACTGGTCAGAGCCAATTGAGGTTTTCAACTCTGAAGAGAACGGGTTTAACCGAGAAGTAAATTGGGCACCGGAGGTGCATAAAGTGGGTGACAAGTTCTATATGCTTGCAACCTTTACCAAGGCTGACGGCCTGAGGGGCACTCACATTCTTGTCAGCGATTCACCCGAGGGTCAGTTTAAGCCACATTCACTCAGCTCCCTTACACCTGATGGTTGGGAGTGTCTTGACGGTACTCTTTACGAGGAAAATGGCAAATATTACTGTGTTTTTTGCCACGAACACACACAGATTCTTAATGGTACTGTTTGCTACGTTGAGCTGAGCGATGACCTTACTCACGCGGTAAGCGAGCCTGTTTTTATGTTCGATGCCGGCTCATACCTGAAGCGTGAAGCCAGCGAGGGCTGTCACAATGTTACTGACGGACCCTTTATGCACCGCCTCAGTACAGGTGAGCTTGTTATGATATGGTCAACAGTTTCAGACAGATATCTTCAGCTTGTTGCCAAGTCATCTGACGGCACAATCAGGGGACAGTGGTCACACCTTGAGCCCCTCTTTACCGATAATGGCGGCCACGGTATGCTTTTTAAGGGGCTTGACGGTCAGTTAAGGCTTACTCTTCATTGTCCCAATATATCATATTACGAAAAACCTGTTTTCTTCCCTGTTGAAGAAAGCAACGGCACCCTTGTGATTGCCGAATAAATCTAAGGAGATGTTTCCTTGACTAAGATTAAAAACTTCTTTATGAGTTATATAGATGCTTTCGTAACCAACATCAGAGAGCACCTTGATAATATGCCTCAGATTTTCAAACTGTCCATAGCAGACCTTAAGAAAACTTATACCGGTGCGGCTCTGGGATGGGCCTGGGCGGTTATCAAGCCGATTGTTACAATCTTTGTCTATTGGTTTGCGATTGCTATAGGTCTCAGACAGAATAATGCTGTTGAGGGCGTTCCCTACATACTGTGGCTGATTTGTGGCATTGTTCCATGGTTTTTTATGGGTGAGGCTATCACCGGAGGTACCGAGTGTATCAGGCGTTACAGTTACCTTGTTACCAAGATGAAATACCCCGTAACAACAATTCCGACATTCAATAATCTCTCGAAGCTTGTTGTACATATAATCATCTGCTTTGTTGTTGTGCTTATTTTTTGGATTGCAGGTTATCCGCCATCAATATATCTGCTTCAGTTACCGCTGTATATGTTGATGATGTTTATGTTTATGAATGCGTGGTCTCTTTTTGCAGGTCTTGTTTCTGCAATGAGCAAGGACTTTGCGAACCTTGTTAAATCACTTAATATTGCTATTTTCTGGCTTTCAGGTATTCTCTGGAATATAGAGAATGTTAAGGATAACGAGTTGATTTACAGCATACTTATGCTGAATCCCGTAACCTTCCTTTGCTATGGTTACAGAAACTGTTTTATTTATGATACATGGTTCTTTGAACAGCCCAAGCGTTGTTTTTACTTCCTTTTCTGGTATGCTGTTATGGCGATTATGTCAATGTGGGCATACAGAAAACTACGCAAGGAGATTCCCGATGTGCTGTAAGCACCTTCGAAAGGATTTACATTATGAACGAAAACACAGTTATCAGCTTTGATAATGTTACCAAGACCTATAAACTTTATTCAAGTACCCGAAAAAGGCTCCTCGGTATATTCTTCAAGAAAATCAAATATAAGAAAAAGCATGCCGTTGATGGTATGAGCTTCACCATTGATCGCGGTGAATCCGTTGCACTTTATGGTAAGAATGGCGCAGGTAAATCAACCGTTCTCAAGATGATTACCGGTGTTGCCTTCCCCACAAGTGGTGATATTAAGGTCAGAGGCAGGGTAAGCGCTCTGCTTGAGCTTACAAGTGGCTTCGATATGGAGTTTACAGGCAGACAGAATATCTACCTTAAAGGTCACATCCTCGGACTTAAGGATTCCGAAATCGCTCAGCTTGAGGACGAAATTATTGCCTTCTCCGAGCTTAACGATTACATCGACCAGCCTGTCAGAACTTATTCAAGCGGTATGCGAGCACGTCTCGGCTTTGCTATCAATGTTAATATCCGTCCCGAAATTCTTATTGTTGACGAAGCACTCAGTGTTGGTGATGCGGCTTTTCGTAACAAATGTCAGAAAAAGGTTGACGAGATTATTCACAAGGACAATGTAACACTCCTTTTCGTTACTCATCAGATTGCCGTTGCCGAAAGCTTCTGCAAGCGCGGCATCGTAATGAAGGATGGCAAGATTGTTTTTGATGGTCCCATACAGGAAGCCTCAAAGGTCTATAAGGAAATGTATAATGCGAAATGATGAAAGCACTTGCGTGAGCAAGTGCTTTTTAAAATTAGGAAGTAGGAATTAAAAATGAGGAATTTCAGGGCAAAGTCGATTATAAATGCAGAGTGCAAAGCGCAAAGTGTCGGAGCTACATTGCAATTATAATGCTGTCGCTAAATTGAGGTAATGCGAAGCCATACCCTCCTGTTTGAGGAGGGGGGACCATCGCTTGCGATGGTGGGAGGTCCCTATAAACTGTTTTTCAGAGTAAACCAAATGAGCTATAACAATAACTCACAGGGACCTTCTACTACTCCGATAGAAGTTTATTGTTTAATAAAGTAACACTACGCTTGCTACTTTATTAAAGATAGAAAGTTACGATAAGGTGGTTCCCCTTTCTGCAAGCAGGACGGTAATAAGCTGCCGCAAATATTTACATTATTGTATTAAACGGTTTAAGTCTTTGTTTTGCACAAAACAGGGTAGTGGTTTTTGGCTATTTTGATAATTAAATATTATTACAAATTGTGGTAAGATAAAATTACAATGTTATTGTAATGTAATTTTTGGAGAGTAATCTGTTATGAAACGAACAGTAAGTTTGGTTTTATCCTTGATTATGGTATTGGGTATATTTACAAGTATGCCTGTGACTGTTAGTGCGGCAACAAGTGGCACGACAGGTGATTGTACTTGGACACTTGATGGTACTGTCCTTACTATTAGTGGTAATGGTGCGATGGAGGATTATCCTTCATTAGATATACCGTGGGATACTAATATTACTGAGGTTATAATTGGTAATGGCGTAACAAGTATAGGTTATAGTGCTTTTGAAAATTGTACAAGCCTTACATCAATCACAATTCCAGATAGTGTGACAAGTATAGGTATTTGTGCTTTTTATAATTGCACAAGCCTTACATCAATCACAATCCCGGATAGTGTTACATCTCTGGGAAGTCACGCTTTCTGGGGGTGCAAAAGCCTCACATCAATCATAATCCCTGAGGGTGTTCCGAGTATAAGTGAGTATACGTTCCTCTATTGCACAAGGCTTACATCAATAACTGTTGATTCATCAAATAAAAATTATTGTTCTGTTGATGGTGTGTTATTTAATAAGGATAAAACAGAGCTTTTACGATATCCTGAAGGAAAATCGAATACATCCTATGTAATCCCCAACAGTGTAACGAGCATAGGTGACACGGCTTTGTATGGTTGTACTAGCCTTACATCAATCACAATCCCTGATAGTGTTACAAGTATAGGAGTATATGCTTTTTCTCATTGCACAAGTATCAC
>JAZNLJ010000077.1:0-2806 GCA_045579005.1 Acutalibacteraceae bacterium
AAGGAAAAAGTGGATTTCTTCTTTGACACTTATGTAACAACTGTGAATAAAACAGAAGAGGGTTATGAAGTAAAAAGTGGTGAGAACGTACACACTTGTAAGAAGTGCATAATCTCCGTCGGCCGTATAGGCAGCAAGTGGATGGAAACAGTTTGCAAAGAGCTTGATATATCAACCGAATCAACACGTGTTGATATCGGTGTGCGTGTTGAGTTGCCCGCAGCGGTTTTCGCACACCTTACTGATGAGCTTTATGAAAGTAAAATTGTTTACCGTACTGAGAAATACGGTGATAAGGTCCGTACTTTCTGTATGAATCCTAAGGGTGCGGTTGTAAATGAAAATACAAACGGTATTATTACTGTAAATGGCCACAGCTACGAAGACCCTGCAAAGCAGACGGAAAACACCAACTTTGCATTGCTTGTGGCAAAGCACTTTTCCGAACCCTTCAAGGATTCCAACGGCTACGGTGAGTCCATTGCCCGCCTTAGTAATATGCTTGGAGGCGGTGTTATTGTACAGCGCTTCGGTGATCTGATACGCGGTCGTCGTTCTACAGCAAACCGTATCGAGGAAGCATTTATTACACCTACACTTAATGCAACACCCGGGGATCTGAGCCTTGTACTTCCCAAACGAATACTTGACGGCATTATTGAAATGATTTATGCTCTTGATAAGGTTGCTCCGGGTACCGCTAATGAGGATACCTTACTTTACGGTGTGGAGGTCAAGTTCTACAATATGGAAGTTGAGGTTGACGAGCACCTTGAATCAAATCATAAAGGTCTGTATATCATTGGTGACGGCAGTGGTATCACACATTCGCTTTCACACGCATCTGCCAGCGGTGTTCACGTTGCACGAAATATTGCGCAGTAAGTTTGTGATAATCTTTATTCGCGTCGGTTAATATTTCATAACTAAGCTGTTTCACTTGCCCCGCAAGGGCAAATTTCATTAAAAAACACCTTTTGTCAGTAGACGAAAGGTGTTTTTTAAATTCTACCTCATACTCAAATTATATTATATTGCAAAACTCGTGTTTTTTATGGTTTATCTCTTATGTGATATGATATAATATCCGTTCCTTAATATGTTGAAGGTATATATCACCCATTCCGATAGGAACGGATATCATTGGAAAAAGTTCCTTTTGTCTGTAGACAAAAAGAACTTTTTTCTTGGCACCCCCAATAGGAATCGAACCTATAACTAACCCTTAGGAGGGGTTTATTATATCCATTTAACTATGGAGGCAAATATATAAATTATTGTTGACTAATAATCATAATTATAACAAATCAACCACATTTGTCAAGAGTAACAAACAACTAAGTTACTGTTTGTTTAATTGTGATAATAGTCCCGTTTTTATTATAATCCATATCTGAAACGAGCTTAAAAGTATTGCATGTTGTGTGTTGTAGATGATATAATTATATTACAAAATTAATAATTACGGGGCGATTTTATGTTTAAAATCAATAACTTTTTAAACAATGATGATATTGATATAGTTGCCGAAAAGGGGCCGTTCACGGTTGCTCAGTATAAAAGAGACCTAAGTGTTTCACCTGCAACTGCAATGAATGCATATTTCTGCGATGAAATGAATATCAGAAAACGTCAGGTTATTTGTGATCTTTCAAAATCATCTGGCATAGTTTGTCAGTCAGGAGCAATGCAATGGACTGTCGGTAACGTGAATGCCACAACAGGTGTGAAGGGTGCAGGCGACTTCCTGGGCAAACTTGTAAAGGGCAAGGTTACAGGCGAGAGTGCAATCAAGCCGGAGTACGTTGGTGACGGTGTTTTGGTTTTGGAGCCCACATACAGACACATTATTTTACTGGATACAAGCGCGTGGAACGGCAGGGTTGTTCTTGATGACGGACTTTTCCTTGCTTGTGATGCTTCCATAAATCAGAAGCTTGTTGCTCGTTCAAATGTTTCCTCTGCAGTTCTTGGAGGGGAAGGTTTGTTTAACCTTGCTCTTGAGGGTATGGGTATTGCTGTTCTTGAATGCCGTTGCCCGCAGGAAGAACTTATAGAAATCGAGCTTACGGACGACGTGCTTAAGGTTGACGGTGACTTTGCTATTGCATGGAGTGATACACTTAACTTTACCGTTGAACGCTCAGGTAAAACACTTGTTGGCTCTGCTGCATCGGGCGAAGGTTTTGTAAACGTGTATCGTGGTACAGGTAAAGTTCTCCTTGCTCCCGTTGACAGAACAATTGGTGGCTTTACTAATCCTGCTACACCAACATCGGGTGGCAGCAAGGCGGCAGGTGCAATCGGTTCACTCCTGGGCGGAATCGCAGAAGCACTTGACTAAAAATTTGTTTTTTTATTAAATCAGAGAGCAGACAGGTTCTGCTCTTTAATTTTACGGAAAATGTAACCTATGATGCTTTTGAATTGTTATAATAGCGAAAGGACCTTTCAATCGGTGGTGTTTTAATGGATAGTAACGATTTCGAGCAAGCGTTTGAAAGAAACAGCACACGACTGTTTCTTATTGCACTTTCATTTACTGCCAATCAATATGATGCAGAGGATATTCTCCAGAAAACTTTTTTGAAGCTGTTACAGACAAAAACAGAGTTTGAAAGTTATGAACATATTGATAAATGGCTGACTTTTGTAACAGTGAATGAAAGCAAAAATCTTCTTAAAAGTGCATTCAGAAGGAAAAGCACAGATTTTGAAGAATATTTTGCAACCTATTCTTTTGAGTGTGAAAAAAGCGAAGATTTGTTTAATGCCGTTATGGCACTACCTAAAAAGCTTCGGACGG
>JAZNLJ010000078.1:0-3199 GCA_045579005.1 Acutalibacteraceae bacterium
TCTTGTCGAGAAAGCTAACAAAAATCTTTGAAATCAAGCCTTTGAGTTAAATTTAATTGTAGGATTTAGGGACTGTTTTGAGCAAAAACAACCAAGACACAGAACCGTCCCCTGTCCTGCCTTGCTGTTGCAAACAACAACTAATACATCAATCAGGGTATAAACTCTGTTATTGAAGCAAAAATCCCCGAAAACCAAGATTATTATCAAACAAAAGCCTGACGAATCCAATCGGATTCGTCAGGTTTTCTTGTGTTCAATCAGAACTTAATATAATAATTATTGTTGTCAAGCGGTCCGCCTGTCATAAGCTCGGGGGCGGCATCCTTAAGGTGTGTAAGTGTCCTTGTAAGTCCACCATTTTTAATGCGGAGCTTTTTAACAAGCTTAAGGGGGAAAGCAAGTGCCTGTGTGAATACTGTATAATAAGCAGAGCCTTCCTCGTGGGTTGTAAGTGACCCGTCCAGAATTGAATGGAAGGTTTCAAAAATAATGTTTTTAACCTTGTAATCTCCAATTTCCTTTGCGGCTTTCTTGTCGATTGCTTTACCGAAGGAAATAAGGTTTATAAGTCTTGCAGCTTTTTTTACTGTGAGTCTGTCAAGCCATTTGAGGGCGGGTCTTGCAAACTTCCATATTTTGAAGGATTTTTCGTGACTCATTCCAAGACTTTCCATAAGTGCGGCAAACTTGATTTTTTCGTTGCTTGTTGCTGCGTCAATAACCTCTGTGAAAAGCTTAGTGGCGTGGTCCTTGAGGTATTGGTTTGTATAGGTTTCACCCTTGTATGTAAAGCTTTCAAGGTGCTCTGTTTTGATTTCAATTCCCTCAGAGTCAACCGTGCAATATGCTATTGGTGCAGGGTAACCGCTTATGGAAGCGATATTTGCTTCGTAAAATTCGTTGCCGTTTTCTGTGACAAGCCTTCTTATGTGCTGCATATGTGAGTGGCCCGTAAACATAAGGGGAAAGCCGATGTCAGCAAATTTTCGGCAAAGGTTTTCACGATAGTCAACAGAGCCCTTACCGTTGATTACACGGTCAAATTCGGTAAGGTGCAGGTGATGGTGCTGCATACCAAACACAACATCTCCACGCTTTTTGGCCTCAATGGTCTGCTCTGTAATCCACTTGAAATGTTCATCGGAATAACCTGAGCCGCCTTCACCATTCTGGTCATCGTCAAGGCAGAAAACGGTCACACCCTCACAGGGTCTTACAACGTATGAAACCTTGTTTTGGTGTGTGTGGAATTCGCTAAGCGCCTCGTCGGGGCCAAAATCCTTATAAAATTCGTGTAGTTTTTCAGGGGGGATTGTTTCAACATCGTGGAAAATTTCGTCGCCCTCGTATCTTCTTGGGTTACCGTCACAGCACCAGTCGTGAGTGGCAGTAATCACATATACAGGCATAGTTTTTTTGAATTCATATAATAGGTCGCGCATTTCCTCGTGAGAGCAAAGTTCACCGTCGTTTGACAGGTCGCCTGCAATCATAAGAAACTGTGCACCGGATTTTTTAATATGCTCCAAGGCGGCGATAACGCATCCCCTTGAGGGTGCAAGCATTTTTTGGTCGGAGCCTGATCGTCTTTCATAAGCCTTACCACTACATCCCAATTTCTCGGAATAATAGTGTGGGTCGGCAATAACCGCAAATTTTACACTCATTTCAATCACCAGATAATGTTGAATTTTGAACCGGCTCGCGTGTACGTCATAGGGTCGATAGGATCTGTGTTAAGCTGCTTTTTTAATGCCTTCTGGAACTCGTTTGCCATCATGTTGTCGGCAAAATTAAGTGTCATATCCATCTCGATAAACTGGGGAACGCCGATGTGTGCAACCTTAAAACCTGTGAGCCACCAGTGCTTTTCAGGACCTCTTGAGAAAACGTATTCGCCCATATTGTAAAAGTCGAACTGCATCTCAATGAGCTCCGAGTCATCGGCACAGTCATACTGCATAACCTTTGAAGGGTCACGACTGTAAAGACCGATTTCTGCACCTGCTGTGATACCGTACTGACCTTTCCAGATTTGCACCATCCACTCTTTGCCGCCATATTCAAACTCAATACGCTTTGTTGAGTAGTGCATACCTGCAAGGGGAGCCGCCATATCATAAAGGAGATTAAAGCCGAATTTTCTCTGAAGAGGATTCATCTGTGAATAGTAGATGCCTTGCTCCTCATCATATTCAAAACCTGCTGCAAGTAAGATTTTTCTTGCTGTGTTTTCATCTTCGGTTGCAAAAAGTAAATCCTGTACTTCCTTGACGGGCATATCCTTGATATCCTCAACGCTTGTGTCTTCGTCAATGACGGGAGCCTGTGTTGTTCCTGCGGTTGTGCCGGGGACAATGGGCTTGGTTGTATCGGGCGAAGCAGCTACAGTTGTACCGGTTGTACCTGGTTTTGCAACGGGTTTTGTTGTGCTTAGTGTAGCCTGTGTCTGAGGTGTTGTAACAACAGCACTCTGTGTGGATTGTGCGTTGCCTGTGGGGATAACATTCTCTGCACCGCCTACAATCTCTGTGTTTTCAACGTTGCTTACGGGTTCACGCTTGATAGCGGAGCGTGCATAGTCGATGATTCCACAGCCTGAAAAGCAAAGAATTATAGCAATTAAAAGCGCAAGAGATGATACGGTTCTTGTGTACTTTCTCATTATTTTTGCCTCCTGTAGGACATAATAATTCATTCTATCTAGCATACTATACCATACAATTATAAAAAAGTCATTAACTTTTTGTAACTTTAATAGTTTTTATTATAATTGACAAAGTGTGTCGATAAGATATATAATTTGAGATGAAATGATTTTGTGATTAGAGGGGATTATATGTATTCAGAACTAAAGCGAACTGTATGTGAAGCTAATAAGGAACTCCACGCTCTGGGGCTTGCGCCCTTTACCTGGGGCAATGTTTCACAGGTTGACCGTGAGGCAGGTGTTTTTGCCATTAAGCCCTCGGGTGTGCCTTACAGTGAACTTACACCTGAAAAGATTGTGGTTGTATCACTCGCTGACGGTAAGGTTGTGGAAGGGGAGTATAACCCTTCATCCGACACACCTACTCACTATGTTTTGTACCAGGAGTTCCTCGAACTCAATGCGGTTGTTCACACTCACTCTGTGAATGCTTCTTCATTCGCACAGGCAGGGCGTTGTATTCCTGCTTACGGCACAACTCACGCG
>JAZNLJ010000079.1:0-9311 GCA_045579005.1 Acutalibacteraceae bacterium
CGTTAAAAAGTTATTTAAAACCCTTGACAAATATATACTATGGTGGTAATAATATATTCATCATAATAATCCCACGAGATGACACAGTCATCCGAGGACCGGAAAGGAGAACTTTAAATGATTTTTGTATGTGATGTTTGCGGTTGGGAATATGACGAGGACGAGGGCTTTACTGAGCTTGATATTGAGCCGGGTACTGCTTTCGATGAGCTCCCCGATGACTTTGAATGTCCTCACTGCGCAGTGAGCAAAGATAATTTTTCATCCGCACAGTAAAAAATACTGAGGGCTACTGCAATTTGATGCGGTAGCCTTTTTAAACACTTTAGTTTGTTTAAATTTTTCTGAAATATGTTTACTTTTCAAAAAATATAATGTATAATGATAAAAAAATAAAAAAGGATGGAAATTTTATGGAAAACCAAAACGGCCTTAAAAAACAATACGGCCTTCTGATGGCTATCTGCATGGTTGTAGGTACCGTTGTAGGCTCAGGTGTTTTCTTCAAAGCACAGGCAATTCTTGACAAAACAAGTGGCGATATGCCTATGGGTATCCTTGCATGGATAATCGGTGGCGTTATCATGATTTTCTGCGTACTTGCTTTCTGCGTTATGGCACAGCAGTACGAAAAGGTTAACGGTCTTGTTGACTATGCAGAGGCAACCATCGGCAAAAAATACGCCTACCTTATCGGTTGGTTCTCAACACTTATCTACACACCTGCAATGACATCTGTTCTTGCTTGGCTTACCGCAAGATATTTCCTCACATTCCTTGTTTCAGTTAACCCTGATATTCAGCTTGCAGGTGACCCTGTTACAGGTACGGAGACATTCCTCCTTGCAGGATTTATCCTTATCTTCGTGTTTGCAGTCAACACACTTTCATCAAAGCTTGCAGGTAAGCTCCAGATCAGCGCTACCTTCATCAAGCTTATTCCCCTGCTCCTTATGGCAATTGTAGGAACAATATACGGCCTTACACACAACATCGCAGGCGAGCCCACAACAATTCTTGCATCAAACTTCGGCACAGGCACAGGTAATTTTACTCCCCTCTTCGGTGCAGTTGTTGCCACAGCTTTCGCTTATGAAGGCTGGATTCTTGCCACATCAATCAACTCCGAAATCAAGAATTCCAAGAAAAATCTTCCCATAGCTCTTGTTCTCGGTGGCTTTATCATCATTGCAATCTACTTGTTCTACTACATCGGTGTTGCAGGCGGTGCTCCTGTACAGACTCTCATCGACGAAGGTACTGCTCCCGCATTTGTAACAGTATTTGGTAACGTATTCGGTAACATTCTCAACCTGTTTGTTGCAGTTTCCTGCCTTGGTACACTCAACGGTCTTCTTATTGGTTGTATACGTGGTATGTATTCACTTTCAGTTCGTAATATGGGTCCCAAGGTTAAACTTATGAAGCAGATTGACCCTGCATCAGGTATGCCCTCCAACTCCTGTATTATCGGTCTTGTAGTTGTTGCAGCATGGCTTGTATACTTCTATGGTGCAAACCTTGCACCTTCAGGCTGGTTCGGTTACTTCAATTTCGATTCATCCGAGCTTCCCATCGTTACAATCTACGCGCTCTATATTCCTATGTTCATTAAGTTTATGAAAAAGGAAAAATCTCTTCCCGCAGTAAAGAGATTCGTTCTTCCCACACTCGGTCTTATCGGCTCAGCATTTATGGTATTTGCAGCCCTCTATTCACACGGCTACACACCCTACATCACAGCCAAGGCTGAAGGTAGCTTCTCCTGCCCCGTACTGTTCTACCTTATTGTATTCGCAGTAATTATGGTAATTGGTGCAATCCTTATGAAACCCAAGGCAGAGAAAAAATAATTGACAGTTATGCAATAAGTTAACCCCACAGAGTTAAAGCTCTGTGGGGTTATTGTTAATTAACCGCCAGATAGTCGCGATAGCTTTCGTATCTGGCAACACATTTCTGTGCATCAATGGTGGGCTTGTTGGCTCTGTGGTGGAGGATGTAAACCTTTTTAGCCTGTTTGATTTTGTCTTCGTTGAGTTTCTGCTCACGACGAAGAGTGGCAAGTTCATCCTTGAATGTTTTTGGGCTCTCCTTTGCTTCCTTAGCAGATTTAATCTTCTTCTGCATGTCGGCAACGGCGTAGGCAATATTATCAGACGTGTTGAAAAGCTCTGTGAAAATGCTGTAATCGAAATCAGCAGCAATGTCGAATTTCATTCTTGTTTTTTCCGCTATTTTGAAATCCTTTACGGACGAAATCATCTTCCTACGGAATTCCTTTTCCTCGGATGTGTTCTTTGGCAATAATTTCACTTCTGCAAGGAGCTTATCAGCATCAATGCCCGCTCCCTGTGAAAGGATTTTTCTTGAATAATCAAGTTCAAATTTACCCGATGGTGTGCTGAAGTAATCAAGCTCAGCGAGGATAATTCTCGCAATTTCAATCTGCTCGTTATCGTTACGAATTTGCTTTTTCTCATCCTTGCTCATCGATTTCTCAATGGTGCGGATTTTTTTGTCCGAATAGGCCTTGGCATTATTAACAATTCCGGCAACCTCGTTTTTCTGCTCCTCTGTGGCAATACCTCCGAGAGCATCTTCAAAATATGCACGGATGCGAAGTACGTGCACCATTGCCTTCTGACGTGTTTCTGTAAGGTCATAGAAAAAGAATGGAATAACGTTAAGTGTTGCACCCACAACAGATGCAATAATGAGAACAGAACAAATTGATTGGAAAAGCTCTGCGTTATAAAGCACGTCATAAACATTATCAGCACTATATCCAAGGGAAACGGCTGTTGCTTCATTGAGACCCGCCTTCTCATAAATAGCAGGTAAAACAGAGGAGGTTGCAAGCGTAATTATGCTACCCACAAGACCGATTGCAGAGAACATACCGTCGATACGCTCACCACTGATATACTGCTGATAGTCCCTTATATCCGCATTAAGGCTGGGGCTCATAAAGTGACCGCATGAGGTAAGGAGCTGATTTATAAAGATAAACACAAGTAGAATCCATATTACCCCGCCACCTGTCATACGCACAACAGGAAGCATAAGGGCGATGAATATGATATTAAGCACATTGCTTAATATAAGAATTTTCTTCTTGCCGAAGCGTCTTATCAGAACGGGTGCGAAGAGATTCGGCCATAAGGAAGCATTACCTACAATGGCGGTAATTACCGCATACTGAGCAGCTGAGCAAGCCGCCTGATAATTATACATCCAACCAAGGATTGTACCAAAGGAGCCTTCAAGGAAGCCTATCCACCCTGCAAGAGAGATAATCCAGAAATACTTGTTCCTTGCAACCGCACGGAAAGAATCGACAAAGCTCATACTTACAGTATGATTCTTGGGCTGAACGATTCGTTCCTCAGTATTTACGTAAATAATTATTGACACAAGAAAGCCCACAATGAGCATCGGCGGATAAAGCACCCTGTAAACCGTCATATCGTAAAGCGTATTATCCCCTGTGATAGCCTTTGCCACAATGGGAAGGAAAATGCTTGCAATTGACGGTGAGATATTTTCAATAACCGACTTCACCGCATAAACGTCTGTGCGCTCAATGGAATTGGGTGAAAGAACATTGATGATACTGTCATTGGCATCGAGCAGGAAGTTATAGAAGAATTGAAAACCAATGTTAAAAAGCAACACAGTCAGGCACTTTACAGGCATACTCATAAGCTCGTAGGGTGCCCATATAAAGCCGATTCCGAGAAAAACTGTGGGCAGACCCATTTTGAGAATATACGGTCGATATTTGCCTTTCATACTCCTTGAGCTGTCAATCATCTTGGCGCGAAGTCCCGTAAGAGGGAAGCTTGCCACAACGCTGAGTATGTAAATGAAGTAAATGGACGTGGGCGGAATACCGATAGTGTTACCGATAAGAGTGTTTCCTACGCTGAGTATCATTGTGCTGACACAATAAACAATGAACTTTACACCGATACCGCCAACGGCAAGTGAAGCAATCTCCCTGAATGGGATAAATCTGCCGTCGGGGGCAGTTTTCCAGTTGTTTTTTAAGGATAAGAGAAGATTTAATACTTTATTTTTCATTTCATCACCACAGTTGTAACAGATTTTGGTGTCAGCCTGATTTCATTTGAACTCGATTTTTTCTCTGCAAGGTTATTATCTTTATCTGTAACAGAAACCAAGATATCATTATGTGGGGGAAGCTCTATCCCCTTTTCACTCTCTGAATTATTTATGAGCACAAGGGTAATTTCACCGTTATTTTTAAAGGCGGTAACAAAGATATCCTTATCGTCAACACCTGCTTCAATACGTTTTGAGCCAGGCTTTATGTACTTTGAATAGTTACCTGTTACATAATATCTCTTAGTGATTTCAAAGGTCTTGTCCTCAAGATTTATGTAAATAAGTCCGTCGCAATAATCAACCTCGGAAACAGCAATCCAATGCTGCCATGAAACCGCGTTAAGGAGCGTGAAATCCTCGTGCATTGTCCGTGCGGTGACAAGTGCAGAATCCATACCGTAATCCCTGCCCCCCTGCATATGAGTCCATTCACTCATTATTACAGGCACGTCGGGGTAATGCTTATCCATAAATCTGCGAAAACGCTTAACAAACCCAAGCCTGTCATTAAGAAAAGGGATGGTTATGGGCAATGGCAGACAATAGGAATGAACGTCCACACCGTCAAGGTGCTTGCGGACATTCTTATCCTTAAGGAGCTGTCGGGTATATGATTTGTTGAACCAGCGCAAGTCACCTGACTCTGCACCGGAAAGCTTAACACCCTTAAGAGAAACGCTCTTATCGAGCTCCTCTGCGAAAACTCCAAACACATTTTTTACGCTACGAGGACGGTAAAAGCAGCCCTCCTGACCGCCATTCCACACCCATATAGGCTCATTGACAGGTGAAAGATATTTTACAGGTATACCCTCTCCTACAAAATGCTCGGTCACGTCAAGGCAATATTTTGCAAAGGCCTTGTAATTTTTCCTGCTGATATTCTCATGAAAAAGCTGGTGCTTTTTATTGTGTGCAAGACCATTCTTTGTGAGCCTTTCAATGGGCGAATTAACAAAGAAGATTACTTCGTCCGCACCGTTTTCCACACACTTTTTCATCATATAAACTGCATTGGCATCACGGCTCCAGTCATACTCACCCCTGGCAGTTTCAAAGCACTCCGTAGCACGTGCAGGCTGACTGTACTCACCCTTCCCCGAGTGCTTGGAGCCACCACCGATATTATAGCGGTAAATACCCATACCGATGCCTGTTTCCTTACTATACAGGAGCTCGGCAATTCTGTCGCGGACAGGCTTCCCCGATTCCGGGTCAAGGTGATCCCAACCGCCCACAATCTGTGCCCACCAGGCACCGCTTGCTCCTATGCTCCTAAAGGTCTGATATTCTTTTTGAGGATAGATTTTCAACTGCATAAAATCACCTTGCTTTTCCACTCATTATCAGTATTATATTATACATTTGTTGAATTTTCAACGATATTACATAATTAAAAGAAGGATGAGCTGTAAAACCCATCCTTCGAGAGAAATATTCAGTTGTTTTCGGGGTTAATCATAGCTCCCGCCCTTGTTTGAGAAGAATTACTCTTACACCGCAACCGGCTCTGTTACATAATTACCGTCGGAATCAGTCACATCGGTGTAAGCCTCTGTTTCCTCGTCATAACTATAATATTCATAATCATTATACTCATATCGCTCAACATCATATTGATTGCTGTTATACTCTTCAATAACCTTATCCACGGGAGCTCCGTCAATATAAACACTTACCACCTTTAATCTGTTTTTATAAACCTTAAATACTACGTAAGCCTGAGTTTCGGGTCCCTCGAACGCTCCATTTTTTATATTTTCCGACTCATTCTCTTTGTTATACAGCTGATAGAAATCATACTCATACTGTGCTTTTGTAGTTTCGCTTTCATACACAAAGCACCAGTTTTCACGATACAGGCTGTACAAGCTGTTCACGCTTATATACAAATCGGTTTCAGGAGAATCTGTTTCCACAGGTATCTCAAAACCGTTTTCCTTGGTCTCGAACACGACGAACTTATTGTCATTTGAATAAACAACTGATTCTAAAACCCCGCTTCCGAATTCAATATGGTGCTCGTCGTAATGCACCCAATCCACAAGGAGCTTTACCTCCTGCCCTTTTTCTTCCAATTCGTTATTTTTATAAGTTTCGTAAGCCCATACGCTTAAGGGAATTATAAACTGAACTGCAAGTATTATTGAAAGAATTATCATACCTTTATTTTTATTCATAATCTTCCACCGCCTTTTGTAATTCAAGCTGTTCTTTTTTGATTTTCTTTGCGATACAGAAGTTTGCGCCGAAAAGTGATGCACCGCTGATTAAGAACATAAGACCAACCGTCACCATATTCCAATCGAATGCAGAAAGCACGAAGAACATTAACACAAGGAGCATTACCAAACCTACGTTCAAGTTAAAATAGTTCTTTTCGCTTGCTCCCTTGACGAGCATTACAAGACCTTGAGCAAAGGTAATACCGAACATAACAAGACCTAACCACTCGGTTGACTCGAATCCGTAGCTGAACAAGGCAATAAATGCAGCCGCACCGCCAAGATAACAGAAAACTGACTGATATTTGTTTTTATCAAGAGATTTTTCACCGACAACAAAGCCGATTACAAGAGTTGCGATTGTCAGAATGATTGTTATAATGCTTTCGGATTTAAGTAAATCAAGAAGCACTTGTTCATTGTAATGATAGAACATATCACCCTGCAAGTGTATATAGGTTGAAATAATTGAGCCGAGTGCTGTTCCGAGAATACCCACAGGATAGAACGGCTTTGACCAGCCGTCGTGCTTATTGAGAGCATACAGGCTGACAGCAAGTGCCAAGGGTAATGAGAAGTAGCCCCAATCAAGCATAATGCATATTGTAATCACCAATGATACCGCCCCTAAAACAGATATCCAATATGAATACTCACACCTTGCATCAGGGAGATTTTTTCTGTTAAGGAAGGTGTAAAGTAAACCCGCTCCAACAGTAAGGACTAACAAAACAGTTGTTAATATCTCGTTACCTGTGTACTCAAAGATACCTATTGCACCCGAGATTGAAAAGCCATAGTAGAAAACCAAGGGCGAAACAACCTTGAAAAAGCACAGTATGGGAAGAATCAGGAGAGCATCAATAAGCAAACAAATCAGTGCACCGAGGTGAAGCTCTAAAACCATACTCAGAAGTCCCACCGTTGCGGTAACACCTGCTGACCAGAGAATGGATGCGCCCTCGCGCCACGCCACGTTATCAAACCTTTTCCTATAAGTATAAACAGCTGCAACCTGACCGAGGAGCAACGGAACAAAGGAAATTGCAGCTTTTGCAACATTGGGAATTTTGTCCCAAAGCGCTACCATAAGAATTATTATGCCTGCTCCTACAAACAGAGAGCCGAGAATGGAGAAAACCATAAACAGGGTTTTGCCTGTTCTTACACTTTCTTCAAGCTTTGTGTTCCGCTTTTCACCGTAAAGCAATTCCTCCACCTGAACTCCGAAAAGCTCCGAAAGCTTATGAATCATTTCAAGGTCAGGCTGAGTTCTGTTATTCTCCCAGGATGAAACCGCCTGACGGGAAACAAACAGCTTTTGTGCCAATTCCTCCTGACTCATATTGTTTACTGCGCGTAATCGTTTGATGCTTTTTGAAATTTTTGTCATATTTATCACCTCTACCATAATAAAACCATTCCAAAAGAAAAATGTCATTACTTTTACCAAAAACAGTTTGGCTACATTTTGTTGCGCCTTGATTTTACAAGGTTTTTGCCGCCTCTGCTTTTCTTGATTACAGTATAGCTTTTATACAGAAAAAGACTGCCCGAATGTAACTTTCGGACAGTCTTTTGTAATTTTTGGGTATTTTATTGTGGATTTGAAGATAAAATCAGTGCTTACTCTTATCGCTGCGCTCGCGGATTACGAAGCGGACGGGAGTACCCTCAAGGCCGTAAACCTCACGAATCTGATTTTCGATATAACGCTGATAGCTATAGTGGAAAAGCTCTGCGCTGTTTACGAAACAAATAAACGTTGGGGGTCTTGTGGAAGCCTGAGTCATATAGTAAATTTTTAAGCGTTTGCCCTTATCTGTAGGAGGCTGAACACGAAGTGTTGCTGCAGCAAGAATTTCATTGAGCTGACCTGTTTTGATGCGCATTGCATTCTGTGTGTCAACAAACTTGATGAGCTCATAAAGCCTGTCAACGCGCTGACCTGTTTTGGCAGAAATGAAGATAATTGGCGCATAGGACATAAATGAAAAGTCCTTCATAAGCTCTTTACGGTAATTATCCATCGTTTTGCCGTCTTTTTCATAGGCATCCCACTTGTTCACCGCAATAATACAGCCCTTACCAAGTTCAAGTGCCTTGCCTGCAACCTTGCTGTCCTGCTCGGTGAAGCCTTCAAGGGCATCTACCATAATTACACACACATTGGCGCGCTCAATGGCCATATCGGTACGCAGAACGCTGTATTTTTCAACCGCCTCGTCAACCTTTGATTTACGACGAAGTCCTGCGGTATCAATAAACATAAATTTGCCGTGCTCGTTCTCAACAAAGCTATCGGTAGCATCACGTGTAGTACCAGCGATATTAGAAACAATCATTCTGTCCTCACCAATGATTTTGTTGACAAGTGATGATTTTCCTACATTTGGCTTGCCGATAACAGCGACCTTTATATAATCGTCCTCGTCATCATCCTCTGCAAGGTATTCCTCAGGCAGATGCTTAAGAACCTCGTCAAGCAAGTCACCTGTGCCGTGACCATGAACAGATGAAACAGGAATGGGGTCACCGAGACCAAGGTTGTAGAACTCATAAAGTTCGGGCGGCGGTGCACCGAGACCATCACACTTATTTACAGCAAGAATAATGGGCTTACCGCTCTTTTGAAGCATTGCGGCAACCTCCTCATCCGTGGCAACAATGCCATCGCGAACGTCGGTAACCATAATGATTACGTTTGCGCTATCAATGGCAAGCTGAGCCTGACGACGCATCTGTGAAAGAATAATATCTGTTGAATAAGGCTCGATACCGCCTGTGTCGACAAGCATCATACTATGACCCAGCCACTCGCAATCACCGAAAAGTCGGTCGCGGGTAACACCGGGAGTGTTGGCAACAATGGCAAGTCGTGTGCCTGTAAGCTTATTGAAAAGTGTTGATTTACCTACGTTAGGTCTGCCAACAATGGCAACAACAGGTCTTGGC
>JAZNLJ010000080.1:0-4590 GCA_045579005.1 Acutalibacteraceae bacterium
GCATTAGCCTATGCTATGGGAATTGAAGCCCCCGAAAAAGCACAGGAGAAAAATGATATACTTGCAGAATATATTGACTCCGCCTTTGGCAACGAAAAGGCAGACCGCATATTTATGTATAACCCCGATGCCATTGCACAATGGGTATATGAAAAATACGCTCACCTTATGGATGAGGCAATTGACTACACAGATGTTAAAGTACCCCTTTGCTCCGTTATGCCATCAGTTACACCCGTTTGCTTTGCCACAATGTACTCGGGCACACAGCCCGAAACCCACGGCATAAGACGGTATGAAAAGCCTGTTCTCACCGTTGATACTATTTTCGATGCGCTTATCCGAGCAGGCAAAAAAAGTGCTATTATTGCAGATAAAAATTCCAGTATGGCTCACATTTTCAAAGAACGTGATATGGATTACTTTATATATGACACCACTGAGGAAATAAACGCCAAGGCTTGTGAGGTAATTATTCAGGATGAATATGACTTTGTGGCTGTTTACAACGGCAATTACGATGCACTTATGCACAAATGGGGTCCCGAAAGCGTAAATTCCCTTGCAGAGCTTCGCAGTAACTCATACGCATTCGGAGAGTTTACCATGCTTATAAAGAAATATTGGGGCCACCACAACACACTTGTTGGCTTTGCAATGGACCACGGTTGCCACGAAATTGACGGTGAATGCGGATCTCACGGACTTGATATGGAAGAGGATCTTAACATAGTTCACCTTTACAAGGCATATCCCAAGGAGAAATAAAATGAATAACGAAGAAATAAAAACAGAAGCTACAGAGGTTGTGCACAAGCGTCGTAAACGCTATTCAGGCACACATCCCCGTAAGTTTTCTGAAAAATACAAGGAGCTTAACCCCGAAAAATATGCCGACGACGTTGCACACATAATTTCCCGCGGTGCAACGCCTGCAGGTATGCACATTTCCATAATGGTAAATGAAATACTCGAATTCCTTGACATCAAGCCGGGACAAATCGGACTTGATGCAACTCTCGGCTACGGCGGTCATACCAAAGCAATGCTTCAAAAATTAGAGGGACAGGGTCATATATATGCCCTGGATGTTGATCCTATTGAGTCGGCAAAAACAAAGGAACGGCTCAACAAAGCAGGCTTTGGTGATGATATTCTTACAGTAAGGCTACAAAATTTTAAAGATATCGACAAGGTTGTTGCCGACACAGGCAAAAAATTCAACTTTATCCTTGCTGACCTCGGTGTCAGCTCAATGCAAATTGACAACCCTGAGCGCGGTTTTTCATATAAGGTAGAGGGTCCCCTTGACCTGCGCCTAAACCCTCACACAGGTGTAACGGGTGCGCAACGTCTTTTACAGCTGACCCGTGATGAAATTGAGGGTATGCTCCGTGAAAATGCAGACGAGCCCTATGCAGACCGTATTGCAAAAGCAATTGTACAGCGCAAATCATCGGGCAGACCCATACAGACCACCTCTGATTTAAGGAATTGTATTGCAGAGGCACTTTCATTCCTGCCCAAGGGTGAGCAGAAGGATGCGATAAAAAAATCCTGTCAGCGCACCTTTCAGGCAATCCGCATTGATATAAACAGTGAGTTTGAGGTTCTTTACGAGTTCCTTGAAAAATTACCCGATGTGCTTGCCCCCGGTGGCAGAGTTGCGGTGCTCACCTTCCATTCAGGTGAGGACAGGCTTGTAAAAAAGTCCTTCAAGGCACTCAAAAATATGGGAATTTACTCAGACGTGGCACGTGATGTTATACGCCCCACTCCCGAGGAATGTATAAAAAACAGCCGTTCCAAATCCACCAAAATGAGGTGGGCAATCAGAGCTGATTATTAAGGTGATTATTGTGAAAAAGATTTTTAATCCGAAGAAACCCTTGTTTTGGATAATCCTCGGCGCTATTGTTACCGCAGTTGTAATTACAATCCTTGTAATAAATCATTTCAACTCCGTTAATATCGGTATTATCGGCGGTGCAGACGGCCCCACTTCCATAATCGTCTCAAGCAAAAATGATAATCCTGTTTTTCAGGCGACAGTTATTGAAGTTGATGGTGATTTTATTCTTGTTGAGCCCTCTCCCGATTCCGATGCTTCAAAATCAGCCGATAAAATTCAGGTGCCGTTGACCTCCGTAGATGAAGAAACACGCACAGGACTGAAGGTTGGAACGGAAATAATAGTGGAATATGACGGCACTCTGCAGGAGGTGTATCCCGCAAGAGTATTGAATTTATATAATATTTATATTATAAAATAATTACTCTTGAAAATATATTTTAAGGACTGATTGTTTTGAAAAACAAAAACCTGAGACTTATTGCCCTGCTTCTTGCTCTTATGGTGCTCTTTACCGTGATTTTCACAGCCTGCACCGGGAAAAAGACCGACAAGAAGCCTATTGTAACAACAATCACCACGGATATATCCGCTGATGACAACCTCACAGAGTCGCAAACAGAGGCTACAGAAACCACTCTCCCACAACCACCTGACAGCGACAGTGATTTTGTGAAAATCTCCGACTATGCACCCACCATCAAAATCGATTTAAGATATTCAACTAAAAACAACTTTACCGAAGAGGTTATTTATGATTTTAAGGATGCATATATCCGCTACGGCACTCTGAAAAAGCTTATTGCCGTACAGACGGAATTGGCAGAGAAGGGTGTGGGTCTTTGCATCTGGGATGCTTACAGACCCGTTTATGCACAAGAGGCATTGTATAACGCTACTCCGTCCGAAAAGCAGGGTATTTACGTTGCAAGCCCCAAAGGCGGCAACCACAGTAAAGGGCACACCGTAGATGTTACACTTTATGACCTGAGCACAGGTGAATTATTGGATATGCCCTCTGAGTTCGACGATTTTTCAGAAAAGGCACACCCCGATAAATTATCTGACGACACAGAGGTTGCCCGAGAAAACGTTACCACGCTCATAAACGCTATGATAAAGGATAACAGATTTTCAACAATCAGCTCCGAATGGTGGCACTTTGTAGACACAGATTCCTATGAAATGAGCGATTTTGACCCCGCAGAATCAAATTCAGCGGTGCTTCCTTCAAAGCTTACCGAAGGAGTTACAGATGCTATGGTAATAGCTTTTGACACAATTCCCGCAGAATAATATTGATTTCACAAAGATTTAGTGATACAATATCCGCATAAAATAAAGGGGGTAACATTATGTTTTTAATGTTTGCACAAATATGGAAAGAGCTTACCGCTTTAATTCTCAGCATTATACTTGTTGGCGGCACTACAATCGGTACAATCGTTCCCGGAAACACATCCGACTCCGCTGACTATTTTGACGGTAACATCAAGAACGTTATTTTCCTCATCGGTGACGGTATGGGCTTTAATCATCTTGAAAAATCAAAGCAAGAGCGAGGCATAAACCTTGCATTGGACACATTCCCATCAATGGGCGCTTCTATGACACGCTCTCATTCCGATGCAGTTACCGACAGTGCTGCAGGCGGTACTGCACTTGCCACAGGCGAGCGCACCTACAATGGTGCTATCGGCGTTTATTTTTCAGACTCAAAGGCAGTTTTCTCATATCCTAAAAACATTACTGAGCTTTGCCTTGAAAGAGGTATGATGACAGGCGTTATCACCACCGACGTAACATCTGGTGCTACTCCTGCCAGCTTCTCCGCACACGAATCTGACCGCGGTAACACTGAGGAAATCACCGAGGACCAGTTGAACTCCGGCATTCACCTTATCTGGGGCGCTGATAACGGACTTGTAACCGAGCACGATGCTAAGGTTAAGGGCTACACCCTTGTTAAAACCTACGAGCAGATGATGGCTCTCCCAGAGGGTAGCAGCAGCTTTGGTGCCTTCACAAACGATCTGTGGACTCTTGAGCAATCAGATATGAACACACCCAACCTTGAGCAGATGACAAAAAAGGCTATTGACCTGCTTGACGATACAGACGAGGGCTTCTTCCTTATGGTTGAGGGTGCACACATTGACAAGCACTCTCACAGCAACCTTGATGATAATATGACCGAGGCTCTCGAGGAATTCGACAGAACAATTCAATACGTGCTTGACTATGCAGAAAAAGACGGCGAAACACTTGTTATTGTAACCGCCGACCACGAAACAGGCGCTATCACATTAAATGATAACGGTTCGTATTCATTCACAAGCGGCTCACACTCCAGTGCAGATGTTCCCTTGCGTGTTTACGGCTCCGACAAAATTATCGGTAACGGCGAAACCATAAACAACTATGAGGTTCCCATCCGTGTTGCTTACACACTCGGCTTCACAGAGGATGAGTTCCCCTATGAAGTAATGGTTGCAGCATAAATAATTTCTGAAATACTAAAACCGCACTACCTAAAGGGAGCGCAAATAAGGGATTTATTAGGTTTAAATTTGATATTTTCCGTTAATACTTTATGAAAAAGCATCGTAGGCGCCAGCCTTACGATGCTTTTATCATTTCGTCTAAACGAAAACTATCTGAATTTAAACTGCACAGCATCTTAAATCTTTTAAATTTGGAAGCAGAGCAAGGCATAAATGCGAGGGAACCCGTCAGGG
>JAZNLJ010000081.1:0-9715 GCA_045579005.1 Acutalibacteraceae bacterium
CGCTGTGGATGTGGGGTGTGAAAGAGAAAGATATGGCTTTATATAAACTCCCGAAGGAGATTATACCGTTTTGAAGTTACACCATAGCATCAGACCGCCTGGGTTGTAACTGTAATAACTGCAGGGTCACCGGGCTTTGAAATACGAATTACGTATTCAAAATACTCGTCCGTTTCGCACTTGGCAGTATCGGCTTCGAGACCCGCCTTGCGGATAGTGTCAACCGCGTGATTAAGGGTGTTAAGGAAAATACGCATATCCTTGTATGCCCTCAACTGTGGCCTGTTTTTTGTTTTTTTACGTCTATCAACGTCGTTTATGAGCCTTTCGGCCTCTGCTACGGTAAGACGGCGTTCAATAATTATATCCAGAATTCTTGACCTTGTAACATTATCAGGCAAGGTAAGTAATGCCCTTGCATGGCGCTCGCTGAGTCCTGAATAAGTGATTTTATCCCGTAACTCCTCGGGAAGTCTGAGAAGCCTCAATTTATTTGACAATGTTGACTGTGCTTTACCTAATTTACGTGAAATTTCCTCCTGCGTCAGTCCGTGGTCAACCATAAGCTTTTCAATGGCAACAGCTTCCTCAAAGAAATCAAGATTCTGCCGTTGAACGTTCTCAATTATGGCAAACAGTGCAGATTGCTCGTCCGAAACGTTCATAACAATGCAAGGTATTTTCGTCATTCCCACCATTCGGGCGGCACGTAGCCTGCGCTCACCGGATATGAGCTCATATCTGCCGTCGGGCAGAGCACGTACATTTATGGGTTGCAGTAATCCGTTTGTCCTGACAGATGAGGCAAGACCCTCAAGCTCGTTGTAATCAAACCTGACCCTAGGTTGGTGCGGATTGGGTAAAATAATCTCGTGTGGCAAGAGCTGTATCTGACAGTTGGCTTTATTTTTAGATGATGCTTTTAACATTCCTGTTCCTTTCTGACATACCGTCTTATTACTCTTCACACGTTCCCTCCCGTTGATTACACTATAGCACCTCTGAACAAAAAAATAAAGCATTTTCGGTCGGGATAAATCGACTGAAAATGCTTTAAATCGTTTGTTTTACAAGGGTTTTTTGGCTATCTGTGCCGATACTCGCGGATATTTTGGCGGAATTTGCGAAATCTTTTTCACTTTTATTATGGCTCGCTTGTCACCGCCGGGGAGTGAAAATTCTTCCACACCCTGAATTTTACCGCCCAACACCTTAAGCGAGTTACCTGCACCGTCAATTTCCTCAACTGCCGCCGCACCCTTAAGGGAAAGGAATGTGCCACCCTTTTTCACAAAAGGTAAGGTATATTCAAGCAGGACACGGAGCTCTGCAACCGCCCTTGCAGTGGCATAATCATACTTCTCGCGGAATTCGGGTTTCTGTCCCGCTTCTTCCGCACGGCAATGGACAACCTGTGCATTGGCAACACCCATAGCCTGTGCCATATCAGCAACTGCCTTCAGCTTTTTGCCGGTGGAATCAAGGAGGGTCACCTGCACGTCAGGGTTGGCCGCCGCAATTACAAGACCAGGGAAGCCTGCACCTGTGCCAACATCAATAATTTTATCACCCGATTTAAAATCGGCATATTTACACACAAGCAGACAATCAAGGAAATGCTTTACTGCTATTCCCTCGTCGTCCGTAATTGCGGTAAGATTTATTTTTTCATTCCACTCTTTAAGAAGTCCGGCATAGATTCCCAATTTGTTTTCTAAATCATCATTTAACTCTATGCCGTACTCCTGAGTGTACTTTTTCAGATAATCAATAGCTGACATATTAACCTCTGTGAAGCTTAAGAATTTCTTTTATGGGGCCTGTAAAGTCCTCGGCAAGGGGCGGAAGCCCCTTTTCCGAATCAAGGAATGAGGTGAAAACCATACCCTTATAATCGTTACCCATCTGGAACTTTGCGATGGTTTCGGTAAGTTCCTTGCGCCTGTCCTTGTTGGCAAGATGTGTGCAATCATTAAGAGTAATCTCAATCTTTGATTTTGGTGTTGCCTCAACAACAACTGTCAGAGTACCTCCACACTTTTTAACCTTTGCCTCTACCTCCTTACCGTTAACGAGCACGGTAATGTCGGCATCAACAATATCCTTGAATTTAAGGTTATATGTTCTGCGCTGAGGAACAACAGAAGTGTCACCCTCGCCCTTATTAACTGTAAACTTAACCTGAGAACCATTCTCCTCAACTGTGAATGCAGTCTTGCAATATGCACCGTCCTGATAGGATAGTGTTTCGCCGTCATCCTCATAAAGAGTGAAGGTATTATTACCGCGATAGATGAGCACCTCAAGCTCCGCGGGGTTGGAGCAATCGTTTGTACGGTCATTTGCATCAAGGGGAATAATTGCACCCTCTTTTGCAAGAACGGGTATATAATCGATGTCGCGGTACATTTTCACATAATGGTTACCGCTGTATATTCTGCCTGTGAAAATATCTGTATATCTGCCCTCGGGAATCCATGTCATTACCCCTGCCATATTTGTGTCAGGTGATGTATGCTCTGTAATGGGCGCAACAATCAGCTCTGTGCCGAAGAAGAACTGATTTTTGCACTCGTACGCTCTCTCCTCCTGAGGATAAGCATAGTACATAGGCTCACAGATTGCTCTGCATTCTGTGTGAGTGCGGTAGTTCATTGTGTAAATATAAGGAAGTAGCTTATGACGAAGTCTTAAGTTATCCTTTGCGATACGCTCAACGGGACCGCTGTAATTCCAGGGCTCCTTACCCATAAACTCATTGTTCGTGGAGTGAAGTCGCATTACGGGGCTGAACACACCAAGCTGCAACCAACGAAGATAAAGCTCATCATCCTTTTTACCCATACAGTGACCGCCGATGTCGTGGCTCCACCAGGGATACGCCACGTTTGATGCCGTTGCGGTAAAGCCGGGCTGGAAGTTAAGGCTTGCCCAGGTCTGTGTGGTGTCACCGCTGAAGCCAAGGGGATAACGCTGACTACCTGCACCGCAGAAACGGGAAAGAATGAGAGGTCTGTGATTTTCCTTTGCGTTATCAAGGAAGTGATAATGGTTGAGCGCCCACAGGGGGTCAAGTCCGGGCACGTTTGTACGTGTACCCTGCTGCCAGTCAATCCACCAGAAGTCAACACCCATCTTCTCAAAGGGATGGTGAAGAATTTCAAAATAATTCTTAGTGAATTTCTTATCTGTAATATCAAAACTGACAGGCTTTTTGGTTGCAGGGTCCTGACCCATAGCCTTACACATATCCTCATACTGGTCCTCAAACCAACGTACACCCATGGAGGGATGAATATTAAACGTTACTTTATAGCCGTCGTCCTTCAGCTTCTTAAGGAAGCCCTTGGGATCAGGAAACAAATCGGTATTAAAGGAGTAACCTGTCCAACCGGTTGACCATACGTCATAAACATATTCCATAAAGTTCTTGTGAGGAACAACCTTGTGACTATCCTTACCAAACTTGCTCTTGATGTCAACCCAGTGCCAATCCATATCAACTGTGGCAACTGTAACGGGGATTTCTTCGTCCTTGAAGCGGTCCATAAGGTCAAGGTACTCCTTCTGTGTGTATGCCTTATAACGGCTCCACCAGTTTGAAAGTGCAAAACGGGGAATAAGGGGAACCTGACCTGTAAGCTTATACAAGTCTGTTGTTGCGCCTACGTAATCGTAGCCGTATGCGAAATAATACTTATCGCTTTCCTTGTGCTTTCGGGGAAGAATTGCACCGTCATCCTTTAGAACAAGTGTGTCACTATCATCGAGAATTGCTACACCGTTCTTGGAGCAAACACCGTCACCGAGTGTGATTACACCTGCGGTGATATCAAGTGTACGACAAGTACCCTTAAGGTTACCTGCGGTGTAATTTGTAACAACTCTGCCATCGCGGAGCTTGATGCGAAGCATCTTATTTCCCTTAAAGGAATAAAGGAAATTTGCCTTTGTTGTTTTGATTTCGATAGTATCACGGGATTCGTTAACCTTAAATTCGGGCTTATCGAAATCACGGAACCATACGCTCTGTGTAGGCTCATCGCAGAATCTACCCTTGCTCTGAACCTCAACTCGCAAAAGGCAGGGTGTAATTACCGTAAACCTTACGTTTTTGCGAACCACAACGTGACTGTCGGGTGCCACGGGAGAGGCGGATATTTTAAATCTGTCGTGGAAATTATCCATAGTGTTCTCCTTTATAAATGTATTTTTAGTGCTTAATCTTCTATATTATATAATACAACTTGCACACAAGTCAACTGTAATAGTCCTTAGTCTATATTCAATTATTACCAAAATACTACTCCATTTTTCTACGTTTTGACACAGGCTTTTCGTTGACAAAGAGTCTGCTATTTGATAAAATTATTGTTTGTGAAAGGGTGATAGTATGGTATTCCACAGAAAGCTCGGCTTTGACAACGATATGTACATCGAAAAACAATCCGAGCAGATTCTTAAGCGTGTTGAAGAATTCGGCGGTCGTCTTTACCTTGAGTTAGGCGGCAAGCTTTTCGATGACCTTCACGCATCACGCGTGTTGCCCGGTTTCAAGCCTGACAGTAAGCTTCAGATGCTCCTTAACCTTAAGGACCATGCTGAGGTGGTTATCGTTATTTCTGCAGGCGATATTGAAAGCAACAAAATACGTCGCGATCTCGGAATATCGTATCACAGCGAAATTCTCCGTCTTATGGATGCTTTCAGAAGCGCAGGTCTTTTCGTGGGCAGCGTAGTTATCACACAGTATGACGGACAACCCTCTGCACTCAAATTCAAGGAAAAGCTTGAAAACCTTGGTATTAAGGTATTTATGCACTACACCATTGAGGGCTATCCCTACAACGTAAAGAAAATTGTCAGTGACGAGGGCTTCGGCAAAAATGAATACATTGAAACCACCCGTCCCCTTGTTATTATGACCGCACCCGGTCCCGGTAGCGGTAAGATGTCCACCTGCCTTTCACAGCTTTATCACGACAACTTAAGAGGAATCAAAGCAGGCTATGCCAAATTTGAGACCTTCCCAATATGGAACCTTCCTCTCAAGCACCCTGTAAACCTTGCTTATGAGGCAGCAACCGCTGACCTTAACGACGTCAATATGATTGACCCTTATCACCTTGAGGCTTACGGCACAACAACAGTCAACTACAACCGTGATGTTGAGGCTTTTCCTGTGCTTAACGCAATGTTTGAAAAAATCGAGGGTCAGAGTCCATACAAATCACCTACCGATATGGGTGTAAATATGGCAGGCTACTGCATTGTGGATGATGAAATCTGCTCAAAGGCCTCTCACGAGGAAATTGTTCGTCGTTACTTCAACACCCTCTGCGACAAGAAGATGGGGCAGAACAACGACAAGGCAATTGCAAAGATTGAAAGCCTTATGAATCAAGCAGGTATTACCGTTGAGTCTGTGCGACCCATTGTAAAAGCCGCACTTACAAGAAGTGAGGAAACAGACAACAGACCTGCTGTTGCACTTCAGCTCCCCAATGGTACAATCGTTACAGGTAAAACGAGTGACCTTTTAGGCTCTGCCTCTGCCGTGCTTCTTAATGCATTAAAAGTAGTGGCTGACATCGATGATAAGGAGCTTCTTATCAAGCGTGAAATCATTGAACCCATACAGTCACTCAAGACAAGCATTCTCGGTAACCACAATCCCCGACTTCACACAGATGAGGTTCTTATTGCACTTACAATGAGTGCGGTTACGAGTGAAAAGGCAAAGAAAGCCTTTGATGCACTCAAGGAGCTCAAGGGCAGTGAGGCACACGCGACGGTTATTCTGTCACAGGTTGACCGCGATACCTTCAGAAAGCTTGGCATTAACCTTACCTGCGAGCCCCACCACGAAAGCAAAAAGCTATATCATAAATAATATATTAAAGATGTAATTTAAAGGTGTAATTCATGGAATTTACACCTTTATTTTTTTATATAAAGGTGATATACTTTATTTTGTCAGTTTATGGAATCGGGTGCAAGTCCCGAACGAGCCCGTCGCCGTGACGTACATAAAATGCTTTTCTACGATTTACCGCAAAATCGGACAAGCCATTGCACTTGGGTCGCGCCCTGTGTGAGAAGGCGGAAAGCACGTACTCAGTCGGAATACTTGGCTGACAAAACCGTTATTTTACACAGCGAGCGCCTGTAAATGATTAACATTGGTAACGGAAGTATTTTAAAAGGAGCAATTCTATGAGAAAAACAAATTTCAAAAAAAGAATAGTTTGCATTCTTTCATTTGTGCTTATTGCGGTTATGGCACTCACAATGTTCGGATGCGGTAAGAACGAACAGACCGTAGCACCTGAAACGACGTCGCAGGCTGTTCAGAGAGAGGTCATCGGTGACGGCAAGACGTTTTTTTACTTTGGCGTTACAGATGCAGAAGGGAACAAAACCAACTTTGAGGTACACACGGACGAAAAAACTGTTGGTGACGCCTTAATGGAGCTTGAACTCCTCGAAGGTGAGGACGGTCCCTACGGCTTGTATGTAAAGTCGGTTGACGGTATCGCATACGACTATGACAAGGATGGCAAATACTGGGCATTTTACATAAATGGTGTTTATGCTACCACAGGTGTTGAAGCAACAAATATTGTCAATGGTGCTACCTATGAATTCAAGGCAGAGGCGTAACACCACCGTTAAGGAAATTGCCGTTTTCGGTATGCTTGGCGCGCTGATGTATGCTTCAAAGGTGATTATGGAGATTATACCAAATGTGCATTTTCTGGGTACAATCATAATGGCAATAACCATAGTTTATCGCAAAAAAGCCCTGTACCCTATTTACATTTTCGTTTTTCTCACAGGGCTTCTCAACGGCTTCGGCTCGTGGTGGATACCTTACCTTTATATTTGGGCAATTCTCTGGGGGGTAACAATGTTGCTCCCGAAGAGTATGCCACGTAAAAAGGCAGTTATTGTATATTGTATTGTATGTTCGCTACATGGCTTTTTGTACGGTGTGTTATACTCACCTGTTCAGGCACTTATGTACAACCTTAATTTTGAGGGCACAATAGCCTGGATTGTGGCAGGTCTCCCCTACGATGCAATCCACGGGGTGGGAAACCTTCTTTGCGGAATTCTTATAGTACCCTTGGCAGAATTATTATCAATAGCGGAAAAAGCGGTTAAAAAGACTTAAGAAAACCTCATTGGCTCAACTGAACTGAGTCAATGAGGTGCTTTTATTACATATTTCTTCTCCAGTGAAAAAGGTATTGTTGGGCAATTCCTTCGGTATTTTTTATACATCCGGGAAGTCCGTTGGGGTAAAGCTCTTCAACAATACGGTTAACCCACACATCTCGCGGGAATGCCTCTATCCTGCCGAAGCCGTAAAGGAGTGTGCATTGTGCCACCTTTTCACCAACACCCTTGATTTCCAGAAGCTGTGCCTTTGCTTCATCAAAAGGCAGGCTTTTCACCTTCTCAATATCAACCCGGCCTGAAGAAATTTTCTGTGCCGCATCTATTATATACTTGGCACGGAATCCTGCCCGTATGGGGGCTAAATCTTCAATGGTCAGCTTCGCAAGAGTTTCTGCAGTCGGGAAGGTGTAGCCGCCATCAATTCTTTCACCGAATTGCTCGCACAGTCTGCCGATTATACCCTTGATACGGGGAATATTATTATTGGCGGATATTATAAACGAACAAAGCGCTTCCCACTCGTCCTGCTTCAATATGCGGATACCGGGATATGTATTGCAGGCAACAAGGAGGCTTTCATCATCGTATGCCTTGATTATTTCGTTATAATCTCTGTCCAAATCAAAATATCTGCACCATATATTATTGAAATCATCTTCAGATGTGTCAAAAAAAGTAATTCTGCTGCCCGCCTGTGACAGCCTGAGAAATTTACCCATTGCCACACCCTGCCAAATGTCGTCGGAATTCTTTTCCCAACGGAATGCCTGTCCGCAATCAAGACAAAGACCCACATTAAAGCACTCGGCATCCTCCAGGATAAGATTATTTTTATCTACATATATTTTCAAAATCATCACCGTATACAGTATATACCTTCAGAGAAAAACAGTAAAGTTATTTTGTCAACCTATTTTGTAAATAAATGGTTTTTTCTCCCTTTTTAACAGTATTTCACTCACCTTTTTGTCAAGTTTTTATTTGTATATTTTTGCCAATGAACATTTATTTTTTTCTCAGAATCATATTTCCATTTTGTATAATCCTAAAAACTTTTTAACAAATCGTATATTTCTACACCTTTTGAATTTTTGTCAATAAATCTATAGAAAATGTCGAAAACCCACTTCCATAGCCTGTTTAATGGGGTACTTGTAAACATTTTGAACACAGTTTTGAACATTTTTGCCCGAAAAGTAAATTATACTTTTTGTATATTTTTCAACTTGTCAATTTTAACAACGAACAAAATTTCTTTAATTCCAAAAAGAAAATTGAGCGCTGAAATCTTCCCGATTTTTGTATAACATTGCTTTTGTAACACATCATATTAAAAAATGCTTCGGAGGACAGAATAATGATAAAAGGTGTAAATAAACAGGTGTTGGAAATCAATGAAACAGGCAACGGTTTTTTTGAAAAAGCTATATTCTTTGTAAAGCCCGAGTACAGCGGTATGAGTGAAGGCAAGCTCCGCGAAAAAGCCTGCACGGAAATGAATGATATCTGCTCACTCCCGCGCTTAAAAAAGATAAAAAACAATTCCAAAAGAAACTACTTTCTTCTGTGCGGATGCTTTTTTTGCGGTGTGATAACGGGAATATTGTTTTGTACATTGCTTTAAGGTGCAAAATGTGATAAACTGAACACAGATTTACAGGTGGGAGCAGTTTATGAGATATAAATACATTTTCTGGGACTTCAATGGCACAATTATTGATGACGTAAACAACGCACTCGGTTGCGTAAACGACCTTCTTGAAAGGAAGGGGCGCAACCCTATCACCCTGCAGGAATACTATAACTACGTTGAAACTCCCATTGTAGGCTTTTATTACCACATTCTGCCCCCCGAGGAAATCGATTTTGATGAAATATCAAAAGACTATCACCGCGACTACAACAAGAGAATGGATGAAACCCGTCTTGCCGAGGGTGCTTTTGACCTGTTGAGGGAGCTGCACCGACTGGGTGTTCATCAATACATAATTACCTCAAACCATACTGAAGAAACACTGCTTCTCACCGAAAGATTTGGCATAAAAGACTTTCTCGACGGTGTTTCGGGTGCAGACGATACCCTTGCAGGCAGCAAAACAGACAGGGCAAAACTCTTATTCACGGAACTGAATATTCACCCTAACGATGCGCTCTTTGTAGGTGACACGCTCCATGACCTTGAAACCGCCAACGCACTTGGCATTGACTGTGTCCTTGTTGAATATGGTCACCAAGGCAAAAAGCTCTTACGCGAGCACAATGCTTTTACTGTATCAACCCTGAACGAAGTCCGCGATGTAATTTTTGATACACGAATCGTTGATTATCACACACACTCTACTTGTTCCGACGGCACAATGACTCCTTCAGAGGTTGTACGACACGCGAAGGCACGGGGTCTCAATGCATTTGCCCTCACAGACCACGACAGCGTTGACGGTATAAGTGAGGCTGTTGCCTGTGCAAAGGAGGAAGGTATTGAATTTGTACCCGGCATTGAATTTTCTGCGGCAGACGAAACCGAAACTCA
>JAZNLJ010000082.1:0-21571 GCA_045579005.1 Acutalibacteraceae bacterium
GGAAAAGCATCGTCGCAAGACGGTGCTTTTCTGCACTCTTTTATCTGTAGCCTTATTGCAATAAAACACCTCTTATGATACAATTATATATATTCTTTTTGTGGGGGTGGCGTTTTGTTAAAGGCAGTTGTTTTTGATCTTGACCACACACTTTTTGACAGGTATGCCACGATTAAACAAATTGTTCCCCGATTCAGAGAGGGATTTAAAATAAATCCTGATGTGACGGATGAGTTTATTTATACCGAGCTTTCGTGGGCAGATAAAAGCTACGTTCACCGCGGATGGAAGGAGATTTTCTCCCACCTTTGTGAGAAAGGTGTTTTTGCTGAAATTCCCGAGTATGAGGACTACGTTCAGTTTGTGTTGTCCTGCTTTAAAACCGTTGCGGTGCCTTTCCCGTTTACAAACAAAGTTTTGCAGCAATTAAGGGATGAGGGCTTTTTATTAGGTCTTATTACAAATGGTTCTCATGATGTGCAGACCGCAAAGCTTGATATGTTGGGAATAGCCCATTTCTTTGATGAAATTGTCATAACAGGGGACGAGCCCTACTGCAAACCTGACCCGCGCATTTTTCACCTTATATGTTATCGCCTTGGTGTTAAACCCTCGGAGATGATGTATGTAGGCGACCATCCGAAATTCGATGTTGACGGCTCCCGCAATGCAGGCTGTATTCCTTTCTGGATTCGTACAACAGGCACGTGGATTTACCCCGAAATAGAAAAACCCGGATTACAGGCGGATACAGTTGAATCTGTGCCCCCAATTGCAGAAAAATTACGAAATGAACAGGTGTATGATATATGAAAGGTAAAGTGTTTTTACCTGTTACCGCCGCGGAGGTTAAAGAGCGCGGTTGGGCAGAGGTTGATTTTGTTTACGTGTGCGGTGATGCCTACGTGGACCATCCGTCATTCGGTGCTGCTATCATAACCCGCGTGCTTGAGGCGCAAGGGTTTAACGTTGCGTTCCTTGCTCAGCCCAAGTTCAATAATTGTGAGGATTTCAAGCGCTTCGGCAAGCCTCGTCTTGGCTTCCTCGTTTCTGCAGGTAACATTGACTCAATGGTTGCTCACTACACCGTTGCCAAGCGTAAGCGTAACTATGATTATTATTCACCCGGTGGCAAAATGGGGCTTCGCCCTGATAGAGCAACTGAAGTTTATTGCCGTCTTATCAAACAGGCTTATCCCGATTCACCCATTATTATAGGTGGTCTTGAGGCATCTCTGAGGCGCTTTGCTCATTATGATTATTGGGATGATTGCGTTTTAGAGAGTCTGCTTGTTTCATCAGGTGCAGATATTCTCACATACGGTATGGGTGAAAATATTATAAGAAAGATTGCCGCCTTGCTTGATAAAGGCGTACCCATAAATAAAATCCGTGACGTGCGTGGTACGGTATGGTTAGGCAATAAGGGTGATAGAATTCACTTCGATTACTGCGGTGAGTGGGATGTTGAGAAGTTAAAAACAGATAAAGAATATTATGCGCGTGCCTTTGCGGTTCAATATGAAAACCAGGATAGTATTTACGGTAAAGCTCTGGTTGAGTATTACGGAGACAAAATGCTTGTGCAGAATCCGCCTATGCCACCCCTTGAACAGGCTGAACTTGATGAGGTTTACGACCTGCCGTTTATGAGGGATTATCACCCGTCATATAAGAGTCAGGGAGGGGTACCCGCTATCGCCGAAGTGCAGTTTTCACTTACTCACAACCGTGGTTGCTTCGGTGGCTGCAACTTCTGTGCCCTTGCATTTCATCAGGGCAGAAGTGTCCGTTCACGCAGTATTGAGAGTGTTGTTAAAGAAGCAAGGCTTCTTACGGAGTTACCCGGATTCAAGGGTTATATCAACGATGTTGGTGGTCCTACGGCAAACTTCCGTGGTCCCGCCTGTGAAAAACAGCTCAAGAGCGGTGTTTGTGCCAAAAGGAAATGCCTTGCTCCCGAGCCATGCAAAAATCTTAAGGCAGACCACAGCGAGTATATAAAGCTTCTTTCGGAGATTGAGTCTATTCCAAAAATTAAAAAGGTGTTTATCCGTTCGGGTATCAGATTCGACTATCTTATGGCGGATAAAAGTCCCTCGGGTAACGCTTTCTTCAAAAAGCTTGTCCGTGACCATGTCAGCGGTCAGCTTAAGGTTGCCCCCGAGCATTGCTCAGGCAACGTGCTCCGCCTTATGGGTAAGCCTGATTTCAAAGTTTATGAAAAGTTTAAGGACAGATATTTTGAACTGACAAAAAGTTTTGGCAAGGAGCAGTACCTTGTGCCTTACCTTATGTCAAGCCACCCGGGTAGTACTCTTAACGATGCTATAAAGCTCTCTGAGTTTATCAAGCGTTGGAATTATAATCCCGAGCAGGTGCAGGACTATTATCCCACACCCGGCACAGCATCAACAGTTATGTTCTATACGGAACTTGACCCTTTCACAATGCAGAAGGTTTATGTGCCCAAAACCCCTGAGGAAAAGCGTATGCAAAGGGCTCTTCTTCAATGCGCCGACCCTAAAAACGCAGACTTAGTACGCACTGCACTCAGGAAATGTCACCGCGAGGATTTAATCGGTTATGACAGAAAGTGTCTTGTGAAGCCCTCGTATAAGGACAGGGTAGAGCAAGCAAAAAAACAAAAAGCAAACCCACGGATTAATAATCGTCGCGGTGGTGCAAAGCCCCGTAAAAGGAGATAAATTATGCAGCTTTTAAAAATTGATAAAGATAATTATATCGGTCAGGCAGACCCGTATATCATTGAGCACAAGGGCAAATACTATATTTATACCACAGGTGATGATGGTCTTTACGGCTACTCTTGTGACACGCTTTTAGGTGATTGGAAGTTTGAAGGACAGATTTTTACCATTCCCGGAAGAGATCACTTCTGGGCACCTTCTGTAATTTGCCTTGATGATAAATTCTATATGTATTTTTCATTTGAATTCTATGAGGATACACCCGACCAAGGCGGGCACCATCAGGCAATGCACGTTGCTGTAAGTGACAAGCCTATGGGGCCATTTGAGCTTAAGGGTCAGATAGCACACCCCTTCAGCATTGATTCACACATCGTAAAGACAGATGCAGGCTTGTTCCTTTTCTACTCTCCCAACACCTTTGAGGGTGACAGAATCGGCACACATATCGTTGTGCAAAAAATGTCAGACCCGTTCACTCTTGAGGGTGAGCCCACGGTAGTTCTTCTCCCGTCTATTGATGAAGAAATATTCTGCCGCAACCGATATAAAGAGGGTCAGCATTGGCACACTCTTGAGGGCGCTTTCTGGTTTAAGGAGGGCGAGTGGCAGTACCTTATGTACAGCGGCGGAAGATATGAGGATGAAACTTATTTTGTAGGCTATGCTGCTGCAAAAACTACCGAGCAGGATTTGACAAGGGTTAAGTTCGAAAAGATGCCCGATGACAAAACCTACGCACCGCTTCTCCGGTCAAATGAGTGGGAGGAGGGCACAGGCCACAACTCAGTTATTAAAGTTGACGATCAGTATTACATCGTCTACCACGCACGCAACGTTGAGGCAGATGGTCTTAATGGTGACAGACGTAATGCACGTATTGCAAAAATGCACGTAAACGACGGGGTTATCACAGTAGAGAGATATCCCGACCATATATAAAAAGAAAAAAGGAAAGAATAATTATGGTATTAGAAGCGCTTGTAAAATTCAGTAATTTTTACGGTAGCAATGAGGAACTTGTGCTTGCGGGCGGTGGTAACACCTCTGCTAAGGACGGTGACGTGATGTATATTAAGGGTTCAGGCACAAGGCTCAGCGATATCACCGCAGAGGGCTTTGTTAAAATGAGCCGTGAAAAAATTGCGGAGATATTCACAAAATCATATCCCGATAACGATAAAGAGCGTGAGGCACTTTCACTTGCAGACCTGATGGCGGCAAAGCTTCCCGGTCAGGAGAATAAAAGACCAAGTGTTGAAACAACACTTCATAGTCTTTTTCCTCAGACCTACGTTCTCCATCTTCACCCTGCACTTGTTAATGGTATTACTTGTTCTGTTGACGGTAAGGAGTGGGCGCAGAAGCTGTTCGGTAACGACGTTCTGTGGATTGGTGCCTGCAAGCCCGGCTACACACTTGCAAAAATCTGCTATGATACATTGAATGAATATAAAACAGCAACAGGCAAATGTGCCGATATGCTCCTTCTCGAAAACCACGGTATTTTTATTGCAGATGATGACGTTGATGCTCTCGGTGAAAAGCTTTTCTCGGTAATGGCAAAAATCCGTGAGCAGGTACCATGTGACCCCGATTTCTCCGTTGGTGAGTTTGATGGTGACAAGGCTCAGCTTGTTTTCAATGAAATTGCAGATACATTCGGTGAGGACAGCGTTATTACCTATGAGCCCTCCGTTCAGTCACTTGAATTTGCTGAAAGTGAGGAAGCCTTCGGTAAAATTCGTAATCCCTTCAACCCCGACCAGGTGGTTTATTGCAAGCCGTATCCTATATATATAAATAGTATAGAAGAAATTGCACCTGCAGTTGAGGAATATAAAAAGTTGAGAGGATTTAATCCCAAGATTATTTTTGTGAAGGACTGCGGTATTTATGCTGTTGATTACTCACCCAAGGGCAGTGAAACCGCTGCCGCACTTTTCAACGATGCAATGAAGATTGAATTCTATGCACGTGCATTTGGCGGTGCGAAGCCTATGAGTGCTGAGCTTACCGACTTCATTGTGAACTGGGAAGCGGAGAGCTACAGAAGTAAACAATAAGAATAATAAACAAAAAAATAATAAACAAAAAAGAGTCGTGTTATTTAGATATTGTTCCGAAAAATAACTATCGGCTCTTTATTTATTGGCTTTTCTCTAAAGGTGTGGTAGAATACTATTTGTACAGTTTAATAAATCACAAGGAGGATTTTTTATGAGCAGGCAAGAACTCTTTTGTGAGAAGAACGGTAAGCTTCACGTATGGCACACCATACTTACAGGCTTCGCATTTCTTTCCACTTCAATTGCTTGGGCGATTTATGACCCGTACATTACAAAAATTCTTAACAGATTACTTTCAGAGTCAGCGTGGATAACGGCACTTAGCCAGAGTCTTAACGAAGCTTTCCCGAAGTTGGCGGAGTTTGCCGCAACTCAGGGTCAGGACGTCAATACAGCAGGTGGCGGTATTACACTTGTTCCCTTGTTTATCGGTGTTATTATGACCTTTGATAACATCTTCGGTGTTATATTCCAGCCCACCTTTGGTAAACTTTCAGACCGTTGTCGTTCAAAGCTGGGTAAGCGCAGACCCTTCATTGTTTACGGTGCTCCCGTTTCTGCAGCAATCTTTGCACTTATTCCTTGGGTGGCACTTACAAACTCTCTTCCCGCAACAATGATTTGTATCATTCTCTTCGTTTTCTCAATGTCATTGTGGCGTGCTCCTGCAGTTGCTCTTATGCCTGCACTTACACCCCCTGAGCTGAGAAGTGAGGGTAACGCTATTATCAACCTTATGGGTGGTGTTGGTAGCGTTATCGGTATGGTAGCAGGTACAGTTGTTGGTGTGATTTACAAGCTTGTTACTCAGACCGAGGTTAATATTGATAACGAGCAGTCAACAACCTTCCCCTACGTTTTCCTTGTTGGCGGTATCGTAATGATTATCGGTATGCTTGTTGTACGTACATTTGTTAAAGAGCCCTCGAGTAAGATTGAGGTTGAAGCTGCAAAGAATCAGGCACTTGAAGAAAAGGCTCAGGCAGAGGCTGAAAAGGCTGCCAAGAAAGCCGCTAAGAAAGAACAGAAGCTTTCAAAGGGTGAGCGTAAGAGTCTTATCTGTATGCTTGGCGGATTGTTCTTCCTATTCTGCGGAACAAATGCTATCACGACCTTCTTCGCTTTGTTTGCTGCAGAGGTTCTTGGTAAGTCAACAAGTGAAGCAACAATTATGACAACATTGTTTGCTGTTTGTTCTGCTGCAGCTGCTATTCCTGCCGGAAAAATGGGAAAGAAGCTTGGTAGAAAGAAAACAATCCTTATCGGTCTTGTAGTATTTATGGCTGTTTTCCTTATGTATGTTCTGACTCACAGCATGGCACTTATCTGGGTGGCACTTATATTCGGTGGATTTGCAAATATGCTTATCACTGTTAATACACTTCCCCTTGTTCTTGAAATCGGTGGCATTGATAAGGTTGGTACCTTCACAGGTTACTACTACACAGCAACATTCTCAGCACAGATTGCATCTCCCATCATCTACGGTATTGTTCGTATGATTTCAGGCTCTTATATGTCATTGTTTGTATATAGCCCGATAATGTTTATCTTGAGTATCTTATGTATTCTTTTTGTTAGGCACGGTGAAGCTATTCCCGAAGCAATATTAAAGGAAGCCGCACAGGACGACTAATATCAAACTTAAATAAACCCAGTCACCCTCGGGTGGCTGGGTTTGTGTTTTAAAATTTGGGGCACGGCAAGGCCTTTTAGTTGAAAATCACAATTGGTGAATAGCAAAGTAAGGCACACTACACGTTGATTATGTTGCTGTATAAAACTAACAACCTACCAGGCGTATGATAAACTAATATTATAGCGAAGCTCCATAATATTCTGAAGCGTAGCTTCCCTGAAACTAATCGAAGTCAATATCACTACACGAGGTGTAATATCACTGCATAGCAATATTTACTCATTGCAAGACAGAGAAAATCACTTAAAAAACCCCGACAGCTTTAACAAGCCGTCGGGGTTTGGTATAGTTATTTAATTATGCGTTGGGGAATGCACCATTGATGATTCTGAGGAGAACATTGATATAATCAAAGATAACTCTCAGGAAGTGGTAGTTTGCAAAAGCATCATTGTAATCTGCTGAATTGAAGACGTCTCTTGTGAGAACTGCGCCACAATCTATACAGGTTGATGATTCTGTGCCGTTGCTTGTAAATGTCTGGTCATTGTTGAATGTCCAGCAAATCTCGTTACCCTCTTCATCATACTGAACATCGCCGTTTTCGTCAAGGATAGGTGTGGGGATATGAGGCTGAGCATTTTTTGCTTCGCCACAACCGTCACAAAGGATAGCGTGGTAACCGGGTTTGTTTTCTGAATACTTATCTGTTGTGATGCTTACAAAACCGTTTGCCCATGAGTGCTCAACATGAACGGGGAGCTTTGCAATTTCGATACCATCAAAGTATGTAACAACTTCTTTTGTATGAACGCTGAGCTTTTCGTTCTTGTTGGGATTACAGGTGAACATATTAGCACTCTCGGGACCATATGTTACTGTGCCTGAATAACCGGGCTCATAGGTGTACTCATAATAAGTGTTACCCGCATCATCAAACTTTTCAACACGGTCAACTGCTCTGATTGTTTCAATCTGAACCTGTGTACCTGAAAGTTCAAACTTCTCTGTGTCATAGTATTCCTGCTTGGTAGGTTTCTGGAGAATATTGAGAGCTGATACCTTAGCAAATTCCCAAACTTTACCTGTAACCTCAACCTCAACGGGAAGAGCAACGTTAGCAAGTGCATCGTCAACGGGACCAAGACCAACTGACATAGGAGCCATAAAGCCTGAAATGCTGCAGTTGTAATCAAGTGTACCGAAAACCTTGTCAGACTCGAAGTTGATAACGAATGTAACAAAAAGAGTTGTACCAGCAAAATCCTCTGCCTCGAATGCTGCGAAGAATGCTTCGGGCTCTGTGATATAGTCGATGTCGTTAGCAACGATTGACTTCATTTCATAAGTGAAATCTGTTGATTCACCGTCGAAAGCACAAAGCTTTGAGTCGTCGATTGTAAGGTTGTGTGAGAAAAGAAGCTCTGATGCAGATACGTTTTCTGCAAGAGTATATGAGCCTGTAACCTCATATGATAATGCAGGAGCATCTTCTTCTGCACTTACTGCAATGCTTGTGCATGTAAAAAGCATAACAGCAGCAAGAATAATAGATAAAAGCTTTTTCATTTTTATGTACCTCCTGATTATTTAATGCCTATGAGCATCTGAATAAGTGAAACCAGAATGCTGTATACGTAGAAAACAATTGTGCTTTCTGTTTCGGTCATAGCATCTCCGTTGAAAGCATTACCGAATTTTTCTGAACCGGGGATGCTCTCTGTAACTTTACCGTTACAAATCTCGCAGGTTCCTGTCTGAGTCTGAGGTACAAAGAGACCACCATCATCGTTGGGGATGAATTCGGAAATTTTGTGTTCCTCGTAGTTGTGAACCTTGCCACAACCGAGGCAATACTGACCGTGACCCGCATCGCCAAGGAAAACTACTTCGCCGAGAATGTGATTAACTTCTACTGAAATTATTCCTACAAGCTGATTGTCATAGAAAACCTTGATTGTGTTTTCAGGGAGATCTTCACCGTCGTTATTAACGCCTACTGTGAGGAGCTCGTTAAGACCGGGCTGGAAAGCCCATTTGTCATCAACAGGTGAATATGAAATAACCTCTGTGCCGTCTGTGATTGTGATACCCTGGGGGTTGAAGTAATCACAGTCTGTGTATGCTGTCTTAAGAGGGCCTTCAACAATTGTGTAAGTAACAGCAGCGTTACCAACAATTGAGAAGGAAGCCACAAGCATAACTGCTACCATTAAAACAGCAAGTGCTTTCTTCATTGTCATGATAAATTCCTCCAAAATAACTATAAAAGTACATTATTTGTAATGGTATTATAGCACACGGATTTGCAAATGTAAATACACAATTTACACTTAATTGTTAATATTTTAATAGTATATAAATATTTCTGTTAAATATTGGGAGATTTACCGAAAAATATTTTCACGGGTTGACTTCATTTTGAGGGCGGTATATAATTTTTTAAGGTGATATAAATGATAATCAAAGGTTTCCAGAAGCTTACGTTGTTGGATTATCCCGGCAGAACAGCCTGTACCGTTTTTACGGGCGGTTGCAATTTCAGGTGTCCATTTTGTCACAACGCTCTTCTTGTTACAGAGCAGGACAATGAAAATTATCCCGAAGAAGCGGTTTTTGAGCATCTCAGATTGCGCAAAAACGTTCTTGACGGAGTTGCGATAACAGGCGGTGAGCCGCTTTTGCAAAAGGATATAGAAAGATTTATGTATGAAATCAAGGAAATGGGCTATGCAGTAAAGCTTGACACAAATGGCTCTTTTCCTGAAAAACTTAAAGGTATTCTTGCAATCGGTCTTGCGGATTATGTGGCAATGGATATCAAAAACTGCCCGTCAAGGTATGCTGAAACTATCGGTGTGAAGGATTTTGACCTTGCACCCATACAGGAAAGTATAAATATATTGAAGGACAGCGGTGTTGATTACGAATTCAGAACAACTGTTACCGCCAACTTTCATACTATAGATGATATGAGAGAGCTTTCCCTGTGGATTAAGGACACCCCGAAGTATTTTTTGCAGAATTTTGTGGATTCCGGTCAACTCATAGACAGCACCTGCAAGGGTGTGCCAAAGGCAACAATGTACGAGATGTTGGATGTTGCCAAGGTTAACATCCCCAATGCTCAGATAAGGGGGCTTTAAAAGCAGATTTGCCATAATATAATACGTATTGTATAAGCGTCAAAGCACTTTTTGTTGTGTTATGAGCGAACAGCGGCACAATATATTGTGGTGCTTTATTCCCGTTTGTTGTACGGAAGGGCAAAAATGTACAAATTAAATAGTGAATATATGTGTAATATTGCTATATTTCACCAAATCATTATCAATATCTTGTGTTGAGTTCGGAAATTTTTTTCGCTTAACACAAGATATTGTGTTTTATGTATTGACAAAACATAGCGCATCTGTTATCATCTATAACAGTCGCTGCCGAACGGCGATTGTTATGTCGCGGCAGTTAAATCAAGATCATTTTACAGTAATAAATTAAGAAAGAAGGAGAATTATGTATCAGGTAATTAAGCGTGACGGCAAGATTGCAGATTTTAATATTGAGAAAATCGCTATTGCTATCAAACAGGCTTTCGAAGCATGTAACAAACAATACAACGATAACATCATCGACTTCCTCGCACTCAAGGTTACTGCGAACTTTGAACCCAAAATCAGCAACAATCTTGTTGCAGTTGAGGATGTGCAGGATAGCGTTGAGTCTGTTCTTGTTCAGGCAGGCTATGCAGACGTTGCGAAGGCATACATCCTTTACAGAAAGAACCGTGAAAAAATCCGTAACATGAAATCAACAATCCTTGACTATAAGGAGCTTGTTGACAGCTACGTTAAGGTTACTGATTGGCGTGTTAAGGAGAATTCAACAGTTACATATTCTGTTGGTGGTCTTATTCTTTCAAACTCAGGTGCAATCACAGCTAACTATTGGCTTTCAGAGGTTTACGATGAGGAAATTGCCAATGCACACCGTAGCGGTGACGTTCACATCCACGACCTTTCAATGCTCACAGGCTACTGTGCAGGTTGGTCACTCAAGCAGCTCATTCAGGAGGGTCTCGGCGGTGTTCCCGGTAAGATTACTTCTGCTCCTGCAAGCCATCTTGCCACACTCTGTAACCAGATGGTAAACTTCCTCGGTATTATGCAGAACGAGTGGGCAGGTGCACAGGCATTCTCATCATTTGACACATATCTTGCTCCCTTTGTTAAGGTTGATAACCTTGACTACAAGCAGGTTAAAAAGTGCATAGAATCATTTATCTTCGGTGTAAACACTCCTTCACGTTGGGGTACACAGGCTCCTTTCTCAAACATTACTCTTGACTGGACTGTGCCTGCTGACCTTAAGGATATGCCCGCGATCGTTGGCGGTAAGGAAATGGATTTCACTTACGGTGATTGTAAGGAAGAAATGGATATGGTTAACCGCGCATTCATTGAAACAATGATTGAAGGTGACGCTCACGGACGTGGCTTCCAGTATCCAATCCCCACATATTCAATTACACGTGACTTTGACTGGTCTGAGACTGAGAATAACAAGCTTCTCTTCGAAATGACCGCAAAGTATGGTACACCTTATTTCTCAAACTACGTTAACTCTGATATGGAGCCTAGTGACGTTCGTTCAATGTGTTGCCGTCTCCGTCTTGACCTCCGTGAGCTCCGTAAAAAGAGTGGTGGCTTCTTCGGCAGCGGTGAATCAACAGGTTCAATCGGTGTTGTTACAATTAACCTTCCCAGAATTGCTTATCTTGCAGAGAGCGCAGAGGATTTCTACAAGCGTCTTGATAAGCTTATGGATATTTCCGCCCGTTCACTCAGCGTTAAGCGTGGTATTATCACAAAGCTTCTTGATGAAGGTCTCTATCCTTACACAAAGAGATATCTCGGAACGTTCAATAACCACTTCTCTACAATCGGTCTTATCGGTATGAATGAGGTTGGCCTTAATGCTAAGTGGCTCCGCAAGGATATGACACATAAGGAAACTCAGGAATTTGCAAAGGACGTTCTCAACCATATGAGAGAAAGACTCTCCGACTATCAGGAGCTTTACGGTGACCTTTACAACCTTGAGGCTACACCCGCAGAGTCAACAACATATCGTTTTGCAAAGCACGATAAGAAGAGATATCCTGCAATTATCACAGCTAATGAGAACGGCACACCCTATTATACCAACTCATCACACCTTCCCGTTGGTTATACTGCCGATATCTTCGAAGCCCTTGATGCACAGGACGAGCTCCACACACTTTACACATCAGGTACAGTATTCCACGCATTCCTCGGTGAGAAACTTCCCGATTGGAAGGCTGCAGCTGATATCGTAAGAAAGATTGCTGATAACTACAGGCTTCCTTACTACTCAATTTCACCCACATACTCAGTATGTTGTAACCACGGTTACATCGCAGGTGAAGAGTATAGCTGTCCTGATTGCGGTAACGATACAGAGGTTTACAGCCGTATTACAGGCTACTACCGTCCTGTTCAGAACTTCAACGACGGTAAGGCACAAGAATTTAAGGACAGAAGAGTTTACGACGTTGCAAACTCACACTTTGAGAAATCAGAGAGAACAGTTGACCACGCTCACTGTGCTTGTTGTGCTGAGGAAAAGGCTCCTGTTGAAGTGGATAAGGATGCAAAATTCCTTCTCTTCGCAACAAAGACCTGTCCCAAGTGCAAGATAGCTGCTCAGCTCCTTGACAAGAAGGGTATTGCTTATGAAAAGCTCTTCGTTGAGGATAACAGAGAATTTGCTACTCAGCTTGAACTTAAACAGGCTCCCACACTTGTTATCCAGCGCGGTGATGAGTTTGAGAAAGTTGCAGATCTTCCAGCAGTAAAAGCCTTTGTTGAAAGCTTTTAATAATCACAAAAATACCGTCTGCAAAGACGGTATTTTTTGAAATGAGGAATGAGGAATTTCGGAACTTCGTTGCGATTATAATGCTATCGTTGACTTAAAAGATGCGAAGCCATATAATGTTTGGAAGCAACGCTTCCCTATAATTCCTAACTCCTAATTATCTAAAACGGAGTGAATAAAAATGTATGATATTATAGTTGTAGGTGCAGGTCCTGCGGGACTTACCGCCGCGCTTTATGCACTCAGAGCATCCAAAAGTGTTCTTGTTATTGAACAGTCAACATTCGGTGGTCAGGTAACTTTCTCACCAAAAATTGAGAATTATCCCGGTATTCCCGAGATGAGTGGCAACGAGTTTGCTGATAAGCTCCTTGACCAGGTTCTCAGTATGGGTGCCGAGGTTGAAATGGAAAAGGTTACAGGCATCGTTGATGAGGGCAACCGCAAGCTTGTTTTTGCCGATAACAAGATGTTTGAAGCACAGGCTGTTATTATTGCCGTTGGCGTTCACCACCGTCAGTTGGGTCTTCCCAATGAAAATGCACTTGTCGGTAACGGTGTTTCGTATTGTGCAGTATGCGATGGTGCATTTTATAAGGATAAGGTAACAGGTGTTGTAGGAGGCGGTAACTCTGCGTTGCAGGAAGCCGTGCTTTTGTCCGACCTTTGTGAAAAGGTTTATGTTTTACAGAATCTTCCGTACTTTACAGGCGAAAAGAAACTTCTTGAAATCCTTTCGCAGAAGGATAACGTAGAGCTTCTTACAGAGGTTACCGTTAAGTCGCTTGTGGGTGAAGATGAGCTTACAGGTGTTGTTCTTAATACTACAGCGGGGGATAAGGAACTTACACTGGACGGACTTTTTGTGGCTATCGGTCTTGAACCCAAGAATTCCGCGTTCAGTGAGAGTGCCACACTTGACAGTAACGGTTATTTTGATTCTGATGAAAGCTGTGTTACAAAAACACAAGGTATCTTCGTTGCAGGTGACTGCAGACAGAAGTCCATCCGACAGATAACAACTGCCTCGGCAGACGGTGCAGTAGCCGCCCTTGCCGCTTGCAGATATATTGATAATAAATAGTAAGTATAAATGGCGGCGAATTATAGAATTTGCCGTCATTTTATGTTATAATACGTAAAAAGATGTTTTGGAGGTGTGCTTATGATAAACAAAGGCGAAGTGGAAAGGGTGGATCTCGGAAACCTTGCTGAGGGTATCAGTGAGGTGCGCCCCGATAAAACAACTAAAAAGAAGAACCGACATCGTCGCAACCGTAAGGTGGCAGAGGGTGTTAAAACAACCTTGTTCCTTATTTTGTCTGAAGGCTTTATAGTTGTTTTGTATTGGTTTGTTACACGAGGTCAGACATATTGGGATTTTGTTCTCGGTTTATTCAACAGATAAGAGGTCGATATTATGAAAAGACAGCAGGCTTTTTTGAGAAAAGGCAATAAAATGCTTAAGGGCGGTCTTCATTGCCACACCACGGTTTCCGACGGTAAAGGCACTCCCGAGGAGGTTATCCGTCTGCATAAGGAAAATGGTTATGATTTTCTTGCTCTTACCGACCACAGAATTTATAACTACAAAAATTATGCCGAGGATGTTGATATTACGATAATTCCCGGTACAGAATATGACAGAACCTTTGAAAAGGGTAAAGGCTTCCGCTGTTTTCATCAGGTTTTAATCGGGCCCGATGATGAAACAAACGGCTATAATCACGGTGAGGAATTACCAAAATGTGAGTATAATACTCAGGAGGAGTTCCAGGCTTTTCTGGATGAGGCCCACGCCAAAAACAACCTCACGATATACTGTCACCCTCAATGGAGCTCAACTCCCACCCGATATTTCGATAAATTAAAGGGTAACTTCGCAATGGAGATCTGGAACAGCGGATGCGCCATTGAGTGTAATATGGACACCGATAATGGTATGTATTGGGACGAGCTTTTAGGTCAGGGCCAATTGATTTATGCAGTAGCCACAGACGATGGACACCCAATGTATCAGCATTGCAAGGGCTGGGTTATGGTAAACGCTGAAAATAACGTAAAGGCTATACTCAATGCCCTTAAGAATGGTGAATTCTATTCCTCCTGCGGACCGGAAATCAAGGACTTTTACGTTGATGACGAGGGCAAAGCACACGTTGATTGCAGTGAGTGTAGAGAAGTTGTTTTCTGTTGCGATATGAAGCCAAGTCGTAAGGTGGTTTCGGATGGAGAGCCTGTTACCGAAGCTGTTTATGATCTTAAGGATGATTACAAATATATCCGCATTTACGTTGAGGATTTTGAGGGCAGAAGAGCCTGGGCAAATCCGATTTTTCTTGATAAAATATAATAAAAAATGAACTCTCTTGCCTTTTCGGCAAGAGAGTTTTTTGTTGTAAACTGAAAATCACATTGATTCAGGAGCATTGATTTTAAGCATTGAAAGAACGTTTCTCATTGTGTCGCGAACGCAAACACAAAGGAAAATTCTTGCCTGCATAAGAGATTCGTCATCCACCATAACACGCTGTGCGTTATAGAAACGGTGGAACTTTGTTGCAAGATCGGTTGCATAGTGAGTAATCTTTGCAGGGTCATAAGTATTTGCTGCATTAACAATAACACCTGTAAGTGATGCAAGGTGTGAAATAAGGTCTGTTTCTTCATCACTTGTAAGAAGCATAAGCTCATTAGCTTCGGGCATTCTTGAAGTAATCCCCTCATTGTTAAGCTTTTTAAGAATACTGCAAATTCTTGCGTGTGCATACTGACAGTAGAAAACAGGATTCTGATTTGACTGCTCAACTGCAAGGTCAAGGTCAAAGTCCATTGCGCTGCCTGCCTCACGCATATTGAAAAGGAATCTTACAGCATCAATCGGCACTTCGTCAAGAAGGTCAACAAGTGTTATAGCCTTACCTGTACGCTTTGACATCTTAACGGGTTTGCCGTCCTTCATAAGGTTAACAAGCTGCATAAGTACAACATCAAGTCTGTCACCGTCAATGCCAACAGCCTCCATAGCACCCTTCATACGTGCAACGTGACCGTGGTGGTCTGCGCCCCATACGTCAATAGCCTTGTCAAAGCCTCTTTTTTCAAGCTTGTTTCTGTGGTATGCAATGTCAGCGGCAAAGTATGTGGGATTGCCGTTCTGACGGATAAGTACGTCATCCTTGAGTTCAAGCTTTTCAATATCCTCGTCGGACTTGCCCTCGCGCTTGAGAATTGCGGTCATGACCTCAATATTCTTGTACCAGAGAGCGCCTTCCTTTTCATAGGTGTAGCCGTTTTTTGTGAGGATATCAATAGTCTCCTTAAGCTCACCACCATTGTGGAGTGTAAGCTCTGAAAACCATGTGTTATAGTCAATGCGGTATTTTCCCATAGCTGCCTTCATTGTTGCAATGTTCTTGGGAAGCGCATATTCTACAAGGGCTTTTCTTCTGTCGGCCTCTGAAAGCTCAAGAAGTCCTGTGCCGAGCTCGTCAATATAGCTCTGTGCAAGCACTCGGATATCGTCACCGTGATAGCTGTCCTCGGGGAGCTCAATAGAATCCTCACCGTTGATAATCTGTTGATAGCGCACATCAAGTGAAAGTGCAAATTTGTCAATCTGGTTACCTGCGTCGTTAACATAGAATTCACGCTCTACCTCATAGCCTGCCCAGTCAAGTACAGCTGCAAGACAGTCACCTAGAGCACCGCCACGGGCATTGCCCATGTGCATAGGTCCTGTGGGGTTAGCGGAAACGAATTCAACGTTGATTTTCTTGCCGTTGCCGAAATCACTTCTGCCGTATCTGTCGCCGCATTTTTCAACGTCAAGGAGAACATCTGCGTAGAACTCGGGCTTCAAAAAGAAGTTGATGAAGCCGGGTCCTGCCACATCGCAGGACTTGAAATATGTATTATCGAGATTGATTTTTTCTAAAATACTCTCTGCAATTTTTCTGGGAGGCATTCTCAATGATTTTGACATCATAAATGCCGCATTTGCTGAGTAGTCACCGTTTTTTCTGTCTGCAGGGATTTCTGTTTTAAAGTCAGGGATTTCTGCTTCAATGAAATTACCCTCTGCAATGTTTGTATTGATAGCATCAGTAACGGATTTTATAATCTGTTCTTCTGCAAGTTTAACTAACTTTGACATATTTAAACCTCATTTATTTTCATTAAAAGATTGTTTTCGCCAATAGTTTCTCCGTTGCTCAGGAGTGTGTAACAAAGAAGAATTTTACCTGAAACATCAGGAATCTGAGCATTTACTCTTTTAGCTGCAATATCCATAACCATTTCACCGAAGGGTGTTCTGTATATACAGGAATGAGTTTTGCCCTCTTCAATAAGAAAGGTTGTTTCGTAAACACCTTTTCTGGTCATTTCTATGAAGTGGTTGTTTATTACCTTCACAACTGTTTCGCATTTGCCCATTTCTGTGTCAGGCTCGGTGTAGGAAATTGTTTTGATGCCGTCAATTTCCTGCATAGTGCCGGGAGCCCTTAACTTACTGCTTTCTCTGTCGTCGTAATATTGCTGTTCACTGACGAATTCTATTTCAACCTTTCTCATCGGCTTCGTTCCTCAGCGTAAGCTATAAGTCTGTCGATAAGCTCTGAGTATGGAATACCAACCTGACCGAAGAGCTTGGGGAACATTGAAATAGATGTGAAGCCGGGGAGTGTGTTAATCTCATTAAGGTAGCATGTGCCGTCTTCAGCCAAGAAGAAGTCAACTCGCGAGCAACCCTCACAGCCCATTGTTTTGTAAGCGTGGATTGCAGCTTTGCGAACTTTTTCACTTACTTCTTCAGGCAAGTCTGCAGGGATTGCAAGCCCTGTTGAATTGTCGATATACTTTGCGTCGTAGTCGTAGAACTCTGCGGTGGGTAAAATCTCACCGATGCAGGAAGCAACAGGGTTATCGTTACCCATAACGGCACATTCGATTTCTCTGCCTACAAGAGTTTCTTCAAGAACTGCCTTGTAGTCATTTTCGAATGCCACGTCAATGGCCTTTTTCAGTTCGTCCATATCGTGAGCCTTTGAAATGCCCACGGATGAGCCTGCATTTGCAGGCTTTACGAAGATGGGGAATGAAAGCTTCTTGACAATAGAATCCAGGTCAACGTTACCTGCGTGATATTCTGCGCGGGTAAATGCTGCCCATTTTGCACCTGCAATGCCTGCCTCGTCAGCAAGTGTGTTTGTGATTGCTTTATCCATACACATTGCACTTGCAAGAAGTCCGCAACCAACGTAGGGTATGCCTGCAAGGTCAAAAATACCCTGAATTGTTCCGTCCTCACCGTTTTTGCCGTGAAGAACAGGAAAGATTACGTCAACGCTGATTTTTTCAACGCCTGTTTCCTTAAGTACAAGCAAAGCCTTATCCTTTTTGTCGGGGGAGATAACTGCAGGAGTTGTAACACCCATAGTAAGCCATGTATTGTTTTCAATATTGTCGATAGCACCGTTGTAAAGGAGCCAGCTACCGTCCCTTGTGATACCGAGAGTTATAACGTTGTACTTTGTGCGGTCAATGTTGCGAAGAACAGATGCAGATGAACGAAGAGATACCTCATATTCACTTGAACAACCGCCGAAGATAACCAATAAATTCTTCAAAATAATCACCTTAATTTCAAAAAATAAAATTATATAAAAACACATATTAAATAATATCACAGATTTTCATCTAAATCAATTATAAATATAGTATGATATTTTGTATATACTGTTTACCTTTTTGGATAAAAATGCTACAATATATGAAAGAGGTAAAGAATTTCATTATACGCGCTAAAGCGCTATAACTCTCCACCACGACTACGCTTCGTTCCGTCGCGGTCCCCCTCTCTACACTAAAGAGGTTAATAATATTTTTCATGAAGAAGGTATATCTATGGAACTTAAAGAAATTCTCTGTCATGTTGACCACACACTTCTCAAGCAGGAATCCACTTGGGAGCAGATAAAGGCAATTTGCGACGATGGTATAAAATTCAATACAGCAAGCGTTTGTATACCACCTTCTTACGTTAAGGAATGTGCAGAATATTGTGGGGATAAGCTGTCAATCTGCACTGTTATCGGCTTCCCAAACGGTTATAACACAACAGCCTGCAAAGTTTTTGAAACTGTAGATGCAGTAAAAAACGGTGCGGACGAAATTGATATGGTTATAAATATCGGATGGCTAAAGGATAAGCGTTGTGACCTTATTCTTAACGAAATCAAGGAAATCAAAGAGGCTTGTAACGGCAGAATTCTTAAGGTTATCATTGAAACCTGTATGCTTACCGATGAGGAGAAAAAGGAAATGTGCCGTATCGTAACCGAAGCAGGTGCGGATTTCATCAAAACCTCAACAGGCTTCTCAACGGGTGGAGCAACCTTTGATGATATTAAACTCTTTTCCGATAATATAGGTGAGGGTGTTAAAATGAAAGCCGCAGGCGGCATTGCATCACTCGACGATGCAGAGAAATTCCTCTCTCTTGGGGCAGAGCGTCTTGGCACAAGCAGAGTGGTATCCATCGCCAAAAGTGAGCAGGGTAGTGGCTATTGATTGAATTTTTTATTAAGCCGGGGTTGGTGATAACATGAAATTCAGCATGGAGAAAATGTACGTTCCCGTGGCATCAAACGATGAAAAGCGTGATATGATGTTCGATTGGAGGCAGACCAGCAACCGTGTGCGGGATTGGTCATTGATATGTGCTGTTACAACAGGCTTTTTTGCAATATTGCTTAAGTTTTATAACGAAGAATATTTCTTTATTTCCGGTGCGGTAGCCTTGGTTTTGCTACTGTGTACATACCCTGTGCACAAATGGTGGCTTTCTGGCTACACCTGTGTGATTGTGGCAGTTGCTTTAGGCTTTACGCGACTTTTGATACCACTACCCGATAAGTTTTTTTTATCAATGGTGGTCATTGCTGGAGTTTTCCTTCCATTGATACCATGCTTTTTCGCTTTCAGATGCATTTATAATTACAGCGAGGTTTTCCTTGAACTCAAAAAATTCAAAGAGTTTCCCGATTTTATTCAGAATACAGCGGATTTGTACGGCGAAAAGATTTATCTTAAGGATAAAGAGAAGGACAAAAATGTCTGTGATGAAAAATACCGTGCATCCTATAACCCATTTAATACTCAGGCAGATATATACAGGGAGGAGTTTTTACGCTCTCAGGAGACAAAGAGTAAAAAGAAGCACAGCAAAAGGGTTGTGAATATTGATACCGACAAGGATAATATCCGCAACACACCTGACGAGGTGAAATATAAAACAATTTTCGGTTATGAGTGGAGAATTTGCCATTGTGATCTCAAAACAGCTTCTTCTGAGGAACGAAAGCTTGTTGCCGATAAATGGCGTGAGAACTATATGCTTGCGGAAAAAAATTATGCTCTGACCATAATATTTATGGCGTTTTGCGTCATGACAGGTGGTTTTGGTTCACTTGCAGGTATGCTCAACTTCCTTGCAATTATTGTCTTTACATCGGGTATAACCTATATGAAACTTAGCAACCCCATAGCACCGCTTGTCGCTCTCGGAGCTCTCGGTTACATCGGTGCATTAGCTTCAAACAGTGCTATCGGATTATTCTTATTTTTAGGCGCTCTGGTCTCTTGCAGATGGCTGTTTCTGAGCATTATAAGGTTCTATCTTAACTACGGTATCTACAAGGAACTTGAAAATTTGCCCGGTTTCCCGTCATTTATCACTACCACCTCTGACAGATACGGTGATAAAATGTATATTGCGGAAGCGCCTGTTAAACCTGTGAAAAATATTTACGGCAAGAAAACCATCGTAATGAATATAGGCTACAATGAGCCGGAGAAAAAGGAAGATAAGGCTTGGAATGCCTTTGATTATATGGACGAAGAAAAAAATAATAACGAGGAGAATAACAATGATTAAAGCAAAAGAACTTATCAAAGAATTTATTTATCCACCAAAGAGTGTGACAGACTCCTGCCACGCTTCAACAGTTCTGCCTCTCAGCGACGGCACTGTTGTTGCCGCTTGGTTTGGCGGCACAAAGGAGGGTAACGATGACGTCAAAATCTGGGTAAGTGTCCGTGATAGTGAAAAATGGGCAGAACCTTACAGTATCGCTGTTGACGGTGAGGAGCTTCCCCATTGGAACCCTGTTCTTTTTCAGCGTGAAAACGGTGAAATAATCTTGTACTTCAAGTACGGCAAGCCTATCCCCAAGTGGGTTACATATTATTGCATTTCAAAGGATGGCGGAAAGTCATTTTCTAAGCCTCAGCTTCTTGTGCCCGGTGACGATGACGGTGGCAGAGGACCTGTAAAAAATAAGGCTATACGCCTCAGCAGCGGCAAGGTTATTGCACCTGCATCAAGGGAATCATTGAAAAAATCCTGGAAATGCTTTGTTGATATTTCAGAGGACGATGGACTTACCTTTACTCATTCAAAATTCGTACTCAGACCCAAGAAAAACCTTAAGACTGTCAATATGATTCAGCCTACACTCTGGGAGGATGAGAAGGGTATTCATATGCTTATCCGTACAAATATGGGTCACATTTACCGTAGCGACAGTAAGGATGGCGGTATGACCTGGTGCAAGGCGTACGAAACACCTATGGGTAACCCTAACAGCGGTATTGACGTTGTAAAGCTGGATGATGGTACATTGGTGCTCATTATGAACCCCATTTTTGAGAACTGGGGCGACCGCGCACCCCTTGTGCTCCTCGCTTCAACTGATGGCGGTGAAAATTTTGAGGAGATTTTCAAGTGCGAAGCCACGACAGGTGACCACGAATTCAGCTACCCCGCAATGGTTGCTGACGGCAATACTCTTCACATTACCTTTACCCACGAGCGAGAAGGCATAGTATATCAAAGAGTTCTTTTGGCGCAGGACTTGACTTAATTCACTCGACGTACCTTTGTACGCCTTCGTTCCTTAAGTCGTCGTCCTGCATCCAAAATAACATCTCCGCTGAAATCGTAAGAAAATAATCTTGGATTTTAAATGTTAAATTTCGGGCACTGCGTGCGGCAATTATAATCAGGGCTTTTGGGGCTACGGAACATTATAATGCTGTCGCAAACGATGAACTAAAAATGATACAATAAAGCAGTTGGCGGTCTACCTCTCTGGTTTAAGAGAGGGGGACCGTCTTATATTTATTCCATCATATAAACCAACTACCAAACGAGCCCAAATCTTTATAATACAAACCAAGTCTGACGGACG
>JAZNLJ010000083.1:0-22158 GCA_045579005.1 Acutalibacteraceae bacterium
GGTAGTTGCAAGAATTAAAGAAGGACTCAAAGCAAAGGACGGCTATTGTCCTTGCAGACTGGCAAAAACACCTGAGAACAAGTGCATTTGTCAGGAGTTCCGTGAGCAGATTGCCGACCCCGATTTCGAGGGCTACTGTCACTGTATGCTCTACTACAAATCAAAGGATTGAGAGGTTTTTAATATGGCTGAAATTACAATTACAAGCACTAATTTTGAAGAGGTTGTTCTTAAGAATGACAAGCCTGTGCTTATCGATTTCTGGGCAACCTGGTGCGGTCCCTGTCAGATGATTGCGCCCATTGTGCATCAGATTGCAGAGGAAAATGAAAACGTTGTTGTGGGTAAGGTGGATGTTGATAACGAAATCGTCCTTGCACAGAAGTTCGGTATTGCAAGCATTCCCACACTTGTTCTTATGAAGAACGGTCAGGCGGTTGATTCGCTTGTCGGTCTTCGCTCCAAGGAGCAGATATTGGCATTTATCAATCAGTAAAACAGTGAAAATACAGCTTGCAGAGGTTTTCTCTGCAGGCTTTTTCTTTGCCGATTATTAATTTTCTATAAATTATTTATAATAATTATATAAATATTAAAAACAATATTTGACAGTTGCGTTCAATTATAGTATTATGTTAGGAGTATAATTGCACTTGAAAGGACTTTTCCTGATGGGTATTTTTATTGATCTTGAGGGTCTTGACGGAAGCGGCAAGACAACTCAGACCGAGCTTATATGCAAGCGTCTTCAGGCGGACGGCATTGATTACAAGAGAATAAAGCTCCCTGATTATGACAGCGATTCCAGCATACTCGTCAGGAAGTACCTTGCGGGTGATTTCGGCAAAAATGCAGGTGACGTAAATGCTTATGCTGCGTCTGTGCTTTATGCCGCGGATCGTTTCGCTTCATTTACCGAGAGGTGGGGACAGGATTATAAATCGGGGAAGCTTATTTTTGCTGACAGATATACTCCCGCCAATGCACTTTATCAGATGACAAAGCTTAATAAGGCTGATTGGGATTCCTTCCTCGAATGGCTTTTTGATTTTGAATATAACAAAATCGGTATTCCTGCACCTGATAAGGTTATTTTCCTTGATATGCCTGTTGACGTTTCACAACGTCTTATGACGTCCCGCTATAACGGTGACGAAAGCAAAAAAGACGTTCACGAGGCAAACGTTGAGTTTCTTAATGCTTGCCGCGAGGCAGCGCTTTACGCGGCAGATAAATACGGCTGGAGTGTAATTTGCTGTGCCGAGAACGGTGAACCCCTACCCATTGAAATTATCAATGACAAGGTTTATGAATTATTAAAAGAAACTTTGAGATAAAAAAATTATATGCTTGATTTACACCATATAAAAACAAACGACAAAGAGCTTGTTAATAGCTTTATGCCTGATTGTTGCAGGCAGATGTGTGATTTCAGCTTCGGCAATCTTTACACCTGGAGTGCCGCGGAGCATACGGAACTTGCTGTTTGCGACGGCTTCCTGTATCTGCGTTCCACCTTTAACGGTGTTACGTCCTACGCTTTTCCCTGGGGTGAGGGTGATGTGAATAAGGCTTTGCAGATTGTAGTTGATGATGCACGCGAGCGTGAGTCAGACCTTAGCTTTTACTGTGTTATGGAGGAACAGCTCCCATATCTGAAGACTTTTTTCGGTGACAGGCTTGTTGTCAAAGAACAGCGTGATTATTTTGATTATATTTATCTTAGTGAAAATCTGTCGCTCCTTAAGGGCAGAAAGCTCCATTCCAAGAAAAATCACGTGAACGCTTTTATGAAAAAATTTAAATATACTGTTGAGGATGTTACTGAAGAAAATCTTGATGAGTGTCTCCGGTTTTCTCGCAAATGGCATATGCTGAATGAAAGCACACAACGTCTTGAAGCAGAGCGTCAAGTTATTGATTGTGCGTTTTCAAAATTCTCTAAGTTGAATTACAGAGGAATAATTCTCCGTGTGGACGGCGACATTGTTGCCTATGCTCTCGGTGAGCCTATGGCGGACGGCAAGACCTTCTGTGTTCATTTTGAAAAGGCTTCACCCGATTTTCCGCAAGCCTATGCGGCGGTTAATAAACTGTTTGCCGACAGGCTTACGGGTGAGTTTATATATTTGAATCGTGAAGATGATGCAGGGGTTGAGGGCTTGCGCAAGGCAAAGCTTTCCTATCAGCCCGAGTATCTTTTGAAAAAATACTATGCAAAGGTTATATGATTTCAGAGCGGTAACAACCGAGGATTATCCGGCACTCAATGAGATGTGGTGTCATATCTTCGGTGACTCAAAGAAGGTTGTAGACAACTTCTTTGCCAAAACCGCAGAAATGAATAATATACTAGCTGTTTTTTACGGTAATGAGCCTGTAAGTGCTCTGTATCTCCTTGACAGTAAAATCCGCGTGGGTGGTTGTGATTATAAGGCTTACTATGTTTATGCGGTCTGTACCAAAGATGAGCACCGTAGTCAGGGTCTTATGAAAAAGCTCCTCCATATGGCTTATGAAAAGGCAGCTTTTAACAAAGTAAACTATCTTTACCTTGTGCCTGCCGAAAAAGCACTCTTTGAGCTTTATGGCAAATGCGGATACAAAACAGGTTTTTATTACAAAGAGGTCGAATTACAGAAAAGTGATTTTCCACAGAGTGATTATCCACTTATTCAACTGACTTATGATGAGTTTGAAAAATATCATCAAGAAGTTGACTACACATTGGCAACCCCGTGTGAAAAAATGTTTAACAGCTTTTACTGTCCGGCAGATGATGAAATTAAGGTTATCTGTGTGGCGGGGGAGGGATATGGTGTAGCGGAGCTTTGTGACGGCAGGTGTATTGTACACGAGGTTTTCGGTAATGAAAATGCCGTTGTCGGTTGCATTTTTAACTTGCTCGGTTGTAACACACTTACTTTGAAAAAGCCGTCGGCATCAGAGGGTGAGCCTTACGGTATGTACAAAACCATTGGTGATGCGCCTGAGCTTACAGACGGATTTTTTGGTATTCCTTATGGAGGATGATTATATGATATACGTTTTCCTTGCAGACGGATTTGAGGAGATTGAGGCTCTTGCACCTGTTGATTTTCTCAGACGTGCAGGTATAAATACAGTTACCGTGGGTGTTACAGGTGATGTAGTTCGTGGTGCACACGGTATTGAAGTAAAGACAGAGGCTTTGTTGAATGATATTGTGCTTTCCGATGAATTGGAAGGTGTGATTTTACCCGGTGGTATGCCCGGAGCTACTAATCTTGATAATTCACCTGATGTTCAGAAAGCTATTGACTTCTGTGCACAAAAGGGTAAAATAATCTCAGCAATATGTGCCGCACCATTTATCCTCGGTAAGAAAGGCTTGTTGAATGGTAAACGTGCAACCTGCTTTCCCGGGTTCGAGGAGTTTCTTGAGGGCGCGATCTTAACAGGTGAGGGTGTTGTGAAAGACGGCAACGTAATCACCGCCAAGGGTGCGGGGGTTGCCTGGGAATTCGGCGCAGAGATTGCGGCAACTGTTGTTGGCGAAGATAAGAGTAAAAATATTCTCGGGGCGATTCAATGGAAAAAGTAATTGATATCCGTCCCATTAAGAAAAAGTTGCGCGCTGAAGCACGACAAACGAGGCGCTCGATGAGTCCTGAGGGCAAGGAAGCCCTTGACAGGAAAATAAAAAACAGATTGCTTAATATGTGGGCAATAAGACAGGTTGATACGGTGCTTTGCTACGTTTCAACTGATATCGAGGTTGACACACGAGAGTTCATAACCGCCCTGTTGCAGATGGGTAAGCGTGTTGCGGTGCCTCGGTGTGAGGATGGCAGAACAGAGATGAATTTTTATTATATCAATTCTCTTGATGAGCTTTCCTCTGGTAGCTTTGGGGTGGACGAGCCCGACCCACAGAAGTGTGTTATGGTGGGTAAAACAGATGGTACGGTCTGTATTGTTCCGGCTTTTATGTTTGACCGCTCAGGCTACAGGTTAGGTTATGGCAAGGGCTATTATGACAGATATCTGTCAGGCTATAAGGGTAATACCATCGGCATTTGCTACGATGATAATATAGTGGATGAGCTTTACCACGGTAAGTATGACAGAACAGTCGGGCTTGTGGTAACGGAAAAAGAGATTATAACAGTCCGAGAGGATTGAGTATTAAAAGGAGTTTTCAAAATGGCTAACGGTAAGGACTACAATGACCTTTTGAACGGGTTTGAGGATAAAAAGGCTGCACCTCCTCCTATGAAAAACGGTAACGGTGCATCACAGGATAAAGCCAACCTTAAGGGTGGTGTGTATTTCTCAAATCCTCCCAGAACAATTGATTCACAGGCACAGAAATCAAAGAATCCGCCCAAACGCAGAGGCTCAGGCAGAAAGATGAACGTGGATGGCGGTGGCGAGAAAAAGAAAAATATCTTTGTTCGCTTTTTTACGTCAAAGGGTTTTAAGCGTTTTATGATTATGGTCGCTGTAATTGCAGTAGTCAGCACCATTCTTTGCTATTTCGGTATACAGTGTATCAATGATGTTCTCGCACTTGATGCAGAGGATACCTCTATTGAGGTTGCTATTCAGGATGGTATGGGCGACTCCGAAGTTCTTGATATCCTTAAGGAAAAGGGTCTTATTGAGAATAAGTTGTTCTGTGAAATCTTCCTGAGTGTGTTCGATGTTGACGGTGATTATATCGCGGGTGTTTACACACTTAACCCCACAATGGGTGTTGAAAAAATGATTGCTACAATGAAGACCGACTACACAGGCGGAGAAACAGTTTCTCTTACCTTCCCGGAGGGTTATACAATACAGCAGATTGCAGAGAAGCTTGAGGCAAATGACGTTTGTACCGCAAGCAGCTTTATTACAACATTGCAGACAGTCGATTTCTCTGCTGAGTATGATTTCATTGCTCCCATTCCCGATAAGGAAAAGCGTTTCCGTGCTCTTGAGGGTTACATTTTCCCCGATACATACGAGTTCTTTATTGGCGAGAATGCTTCAAGTGTTGTAAGACGCTTCCTTAATAACTTCAAAGATAAGTGGACAGAGGAGTATCAGACACAGGCTGACAAGCTGGGCGTTACAGTTGATGAAGTTGTTATTATGGCTTCAATCCTTCAGATGGAGGCAGCCAACGTTGAGCAGATGCCTGACATCGCGTCGGTTCTTTACAATCGTCTTGATAAGCCTTCAACATTCCCGCTCCTTCAGTGTGACTCCACAGAGGATTATCTTCTCAATACAATTAAGCCTCAGCTTTCATCATCTGTTGAGGATTCACAGAAGTACCTTGAGTACCGTGACCTTTACGATACTTACAGCGAGGCTTGTGAAGGACTTCCTGTTGGTGCTATTGCTAACCCGGGTAATGATGCTATCCACGCTGCATTGTTCCCCTCTGATACAAACTACTTCTACTTCAGACACGACGTTAAGGGCGGTGTATACTATGCAAGCTCTTATGCTGAGCACGAGCAGAACGGTAGAGAGGCTGCAAGCGTAGGTTAATTATGAAAAAAACAGTATCATTACTACTTCTGGTATCAATGCTCGTGAGCTTGTGCTCCTGTGCATTTCCAAAAGTCGGTGATACGCTCAATTTAACTGCTATGAACACGGTTATGCAAATAACCGTGTTCAATAATTCAAGGGCAGAAAATGAGCGTGTGCTCGGGCTTTTGTCTGACCGTATTGAAAGAATCGACGCTCTTATGGATGCTAATAACGAGGAGAGCGACGTTTACCGTATCAATAATGGAGAAGCTGAAACTGAAATTCAGGTGGCTCCCGAAACAGCAGAGATTGTTGCAAAATCTGTTTTCGCTTTTTATAGCACGGAAAATAACTTCAATATTACCGTTATGCCTGTTGTGAAGGAATGGGGATTTCACGACGGTACATACGGTGTGCCTGATAAAAAACAACTTGATGAGGCACTTGCGCGCGTGAAAATAAACGGTATTTCTGCCGATGCAGATTTAAGTCAGGTGAAAAAAAGCGAGGGTGTGGAGATTACCCTTGGGGGTATTGCAAAGGGCTATCTTGGTGACGAACTTCTTGAAATTACTAAGGCAGAGGGCGTTGTAGCGTTGCTTTCACTTGGCGGCAACATTGTTCTTTGCGGTGATAAAGAGGACGGCACATTATGGAGCGTTGGGGTAAAAAATCCAAGCAATACGGAAAAACTTGCCTGTACCTTCAAAAGCAAGGGTAATAAATCTGTCATAACCTCAGGCGGATATGAACGATATTTTGAATACGCTGGTAAGACGTATCACCACATTATTAACCCGAAAACAGGCTATCCTGCAGAAAGTGACCTTCTGAGTGTTACTGTTATTGGTGAGGATGGTGCTCTCTGTGATGCTTATTCGACAGGTCTTTATGTAATGGGCAAAGAAAAAGCCGTTGCCTTCGCAAAGGAAAACAACGACTTCGATTTTATTTTTATAACAACTGACAATGAAATTCTCTATACTGGTGGTATCGTTGATATTGAGTGTGAAAGCGGGAGTTTTACTTTCCGAGCAATTCAATAATTACCGCATTCGATAGTAAATAGCCTTTTTCGGTTAATGAAATGTTACAACCGTCAAAGTTTATCAGGCCTTGCTCCTTAAGAAGCGGGGCTTTTTTCGTTATGTTGTCAGCGGAACCTTCTCCATAAAGCTTCTTAAGGTTTTGGATATTAAGACCTTCACGCAAACGTAAGCGGAGCATTACATACTCGTCATTGTCACCGCCTGTACTGTCAAAGACGGGCTCCTTTCCTTTGATGAAATCTTCCGAATTATCGGGGAAATAAAATCTTTTACCGTCCACAAATGAATGCGCCGACGGACCTATGCCAAGATAATTGTCAAGTTTCCAGTACTTTGTGTTATGACGGCTTTCGTAACCCTGTTTTGCGAAATTCGAGATCTCATAGTGGCTATATCCGTTGTTTACGAGAAAATCTGCGCATTGTGTGTAAAGGTCACACACCGCATCCTCATCAGGAAAGTTGTATCTTTCACTATGGGTGTCAAAAAACGTCCCTTCCTCAATTTTCAATATATATGCACTGACGTGAGGGATGTCACATTCCTTTATGAAATCAAGGGTGCTTATCAGACTTTCAGATTTCTGGTAGGGGATCCCCAACATAATATCAAGAGATATATTGGTTATCCCGTTGTTTTTAAAAAGATTGATAACCTGCTTTATACGATTTCTGTCCGCGTTTCTGCCAAGTGCTTTGCGCTCCTTGTCAACAGCGGATTGCATACCAAGTGAAATACGATTCACACCACATTCCTTGAAGTGGGGAATAAGCGCTTCAATATCCGAGCCTGGGTTACACTCTACGGTGATTTCACCTGAATCGGGGATTTTGAATTTTTCCTTTGCGGTATTTACAATGTGCGCGATTTGTTCACCTGAAAGTATCGATGGTGTACCTCCGCCAAGGTAGAGTGTGTCCGCATCTGTGAAGATATCTCCCGTAAAGACCCTGCAACGGCGCAAGGTTTTGATTTCATCAATGACTGCATCAACATATTTCTGCTTTGCATACTCATCGCACCGCATTGAATAAAAGTCACAATATGGGCACTTTGATTTGCAGAACGGAATGTGAATATAAATGCCGTTCAAAACCTCACCGCCTTTCGGTATATTATGGTTATTATACTATTTATCCCTATAGTTTTCAACCGCGTTTTCCATCCGTCTTATAACGTATGGGTTACGGCAACCACCATTTAACTGATTACACTTGTGGATATTAAGGCACTTGATACGCTTGCTGCCGTTGTGATAGGTTGTTTCTTCAAGGATAATATTCTTATCCACAATATTACAATACTGTTCAAATGTAAATGAATGCTTGTTCAAAAAATCACCTCGGATTATAGTATGCACAAAGATGTGCTTATATAATATGTAATATAGCACTATTTTAAATCATACCTTTTAACAGAATACAAAATTTGTATTAAGTTTTTAATAAGGATGTGTTACGGTGATTTATGTAATAGGTGTTTTTCTTTTGTGTATTGCCTTATGGGTTTTTAGAAAAAGCGGGTCATTTATAAAGGCTTTTTTTACAAGTATTATTGGTGGAGTGGGATCGCTGTGTGCAGTTGGCGCTATATCATGTTTTATACCACTTACCGTCGGACTTAACGTGTACAGCCTGCTTTTTTCGGCTATGTTTTCTGTGCCCGGTACCGTATTTCTTTTATTGGCAAAAACATTTTTGTTTTAAAAAAACACCCGACAGATTTTGTCTGTCGGGTGTAGCTTATAATGGTATGTATTATTAATAATTTCTTGCCAGGAAGAAACATACCCAAAGCGCAACTACAAATGCGCTTTCTGCGGGGATTGCGAGCTTTGTGTAGGGGCATTTCCAACCCTTATCCACACACAGGAAGATTGTTCTCGTAACGAGTACGGTTGTAGCAAAGAACATACCGCCCACAAGCGAGTGGAAGGCTGTGCCCAGAGCAAACATAAGGTACAAAAGGAATGCGCCGAGGGCAAATGAAATACCACCGTAGTAAACACGGATTTCTGTCTTGCCGGCATTGTCAATAGGCTTTACTGAAAAACTTTCGGCATTCTTTAGGGGATTTGCAATGAATACAATCGCCATACCGAAGAAGTAGAGCGCAAGACAGATTGTTGCAAACGTAGCAGGGGGATTAACTGCCCATATTTCCCGGAAGATGTCCATAAATAAACCTCTTTTCGTTTTTTTACATAATAACACTTTTATATCTTTGTGTAAATATGTGAATATAAAAACAAATATTATTGTGCTAAAATAGAAACAGTGATTTTCTTTTTAAGCGGAGGAAGGAATTATGGGTAAAAACATTGTTGTAGCAGGTTTGGGTCACGGCGGTATTGCGGCAGCAGCATTGCTCTCTAAGGCAGGCTATGACGTAACTGTATATGAACAAAAGAGTGAAGGCACTCTCGGTTATGACTGGACGGATATTTTTGATCCCAAGGCTTTGGGAGTAGCAGAGATTCCTATGCCTGCTGAGGATAAATACGTTTATAAAGAGGATATGACCTTTTGTGGACCCTGTGGCAACAATCCTCTTAAACAACACGTTCCTCTCGATAAACGTGAGATAAAGATGGAGCGTCGAGATATTTATAACCATCTTATTGATAATGCCCTTAACTGTGGTGTTAAAATCGTTTATGATTGCGAAGTTTACGGACCTTTGCTTGAGGGTGACAGGGTAGTGGGTATCAGCACCGAAAAAGGTGATGTTTTCGGTGACCTTGTTATTGATGCCTGCGGTGTGAATTCTCCGGTTCGTCGTAATATGCCAAGGAGCACAGGTGTACAGAATGAGATTGACCGTGTCCACAAAATATCTATTTACAGAGCATTTTATAATAAAGCCGATGATGAGCCTGCTGCGGCTAAATTTAAAATTATTCTCTTTGCGGGCGGCAAGCCGGGTATAAACTGGGTTGCGGCAGAGGATGAATATACAGATGTGCTTATTGGTAGATTCGAAGAGTTTGGTATTGATGAGGTCAATAAAGCTCTTGATAACCTCCGTAAGAAAAATCCCCGACTTGGTGATGAGAAACTCCGTGGCGGTCAGTTTGTTGAAATTCCAATCAGACACACGCTTTCCGTGCCTGTAGCAGACGGCTATGCTGCAATTGGTGACAGTGCATTTATGCCGGTTCCTCTTATAGGCTCAGGTATGGCAAACGCCTTCAAGGCTGCAAAAATTCTTGCAGATACGATAATTGAAGATGGTAGAGATACGTACACCGCAGAAGCCTTGTGGAAATATGCGGTGAAATATCACAAGGAACTTGGCGCCAGTCTTGCGATGCTTGAATGTGTAAGGAGTTATCTGCTGAAGCTGAGACCCCAAGATGTTGAGTATTGCTTTGAGTCCGGTATTGTGAATGAGGATGATATCACAATGGCGGCAGATTTTGGTAGCCTGGGTGATTTGTTCTCCTTTAGTGATGATTTGAAAACCAAAATCAAGGGTGCTACGGGTAACAAATACCTTGTTAAAATTCTTGGTTGTGCCGTTGGCAAGATGGCGAAGGTTGTTATACTTGCTAATCAGATGCCCGAAAAATGGGATAAGGGAAAAGTAATTGAATGGTCAAAGAAATATGATAAAGCATTTATATAACAAGAAATCAAGCCTTAAGGAATTGCTCCTTAAGGCTTGTTCTGTGTTTTTTTAAAAACCTTTGCTTCTGAAATCACTCCAGGCGGAATCATTTGACATCTCTCCACCGTTACGGAAAATGCCTTTTGCCTGTTCGTTACCGTTAAGCCAGGCATCGCACCACTTTGCAATATAATATGTATATTTAGCGGGGTCGCTTGTGCAGGTTGTGTGGGTTGCACCATTAAGACAGCCGTAAACCGCAGGTCCTTTAACTGCATCAAACGCTGTTACAAGCCACTGCTCAGGGTTTACAATCCAGTCGTTTGTGCCACCGAAGAAGAGTGTGGGCTTTGTATCAAGAGCGGCTTCGTAATCAAAATTACTACCGGCAATTGAGATAACGCACTTGACTCTGTTGTCTGTTGAGGCGTTTACAGAGCTTCTGCCGCCTTGTGAGTGACCGATGAGTGCAACTCTGCTTGTATCCACTTTACCGTAAAGGGGGGAGGAGGCGTTGTTGCTCTCGTTGATTACAAAATCAAGTGAATATAACTGAGCAGAGCCATCTGCAGACATACTTTCATCATTTGCAACAACAATGTAACCCATATTGGAAAGCTCGACAAGAAGGCTTATATAAAAATCTGCTTTTACCATTGTGCCGTTTGCCCATACAAGCACGGGGTAGCTTGTGTTACTTGTACTCATATTTGGCGGACAGTAAATCGTCTGTCGGGGAGTAACGTTGTCGTAAATAATCGTTTCAACCGTACCTGAATTCTGCACAGGAGCTTGAGTTGGTGTAACGCTGGACGGGTGCGTGGAGGTTTCCGGTGGTTGTAACTGTTGTGCACTCTGGGTAAATACAATGGTTGGCGCCGGTGGCGTTTGTGTACCCTGCGTGGGTTGCGGGGCATAAGTCACCGCTTGAGTTTCGGTTACTGAATTTGTAACAACAGGGTTGTTCTGTACGTTCTGAATGGTCTGTTCAACTACCTGCGTGGTCTGAGTGTTCTTAACCTTCTTTTTACCGCAAGCGGCGTAAGAGAATACCATTGCCAAAACACAAAGTATAGCGATTATTTTCCTGAAACGTTCCATAATAATGCCCCTTTAGAATTATTTGTTTATATAAGTATAACAGAATTGTTCCCAAAGTGCAATATGGGGGTAAATCAACGCGTAGCATTGTATATTATCATTGTGAAAGTGAATAAACAGCTTACGGCTGATGATATGCACACTTCGTGTAATGATATACACCTACAACGATGGTATAACATTGCTTTCGCAATGGATAAAAAATCCGACAAATCGAAAAAGAAAAAAACACCAACCACAAGGGTTGATGTTTTCTTTTGGCAGCGGGATAGGGATTCGAACCCCAACAAACAGAGTCAGAGTCTGTCGTGCTACCGTTACACTATCCCGCTAGGAACGAGTGATATTATACTATCAGTTTTTGCACTTGTCAAGAGAAAAATTCAAAAAATATTTTATTTTTTTACTGTATTATAATTTATTATGTGCTATTATAATAACTGCAATAAAACTTTGTCGGGAAGTGTATTATTACGTCTAATAAATCTCAGGATCAATACAGACTTATGACCGAAACTCCGGTTTCGTCACTTATAATTAGATTAGGTATTCCCACAACCGTGAGTATGCTTGTAACGAATATTTATAATATGGCGGATACGTACTTTGTGGGGACACTCGGAACGAGTGCAAGCGGTGCCGTGGGTGTTGTTTTTGGCCTTATGGCAATCATTCAGGCTTGTGGCTTTACCTTCGGTCACGGTGCGGGCAGCATCATATCACGCTGCTTGGGTGCCAAGGACAAGGCTACTGCCGATGCGGTTGCATCCGTATCTTTTTTTTGCTGTATATTGTGCGGTTTGATCATAACGGTATCAGGTTTATTGTTTTCAACACCCTTTCTGAAACTTCTCGGAAGCACAGATACTATTCTGCCATTTGCAAAGGAATATGCTTTGTGGATTTTGCTTGCCACTCCTGTAACTATGACCAGCTTTGTGCTCAATAATATTCTTCGTTACGAGGGAAAGGCCTCTCTTGCAATGATTGGTCTTACCACAGGCGGTGTTCTCAATATTTTTGGTGACTGGCTTCTTATCAACGTCTTCAATATGGGTATCACAGGTGCAGGTGTTTCAACTGCGGTTTCTCAATGTATCAGCTTTAGTATTCTTCTGAGTATGTTTTTGCGTGGCAAAACTCAGAGTCGGATCAGTCTGCGCTATTTTAAAGCAGGGCTTCATCACCTTAAAAATATTATAGCAACAGGTTTCCCAAGTCTTATGCGACAGGGTCTGTCAAGCGTTTCAACAATGCTTCTCAATAATCTTGCAGGACTTTACGGTGATGCTGCTGTTGCCGGTATGACTATCGTAAATCGCATTTGTTTCTTTATCTTTGCGGTTGGTCTGGGTATCGGGCAAGGCTATCAGCCTGTGTGTGCATTTAATTACGGTGCCAAAAAGTATAAGCGTGTAAAAAAAGGCTTCTTGTTTACTTTCGGTATCGGTGAATTGTTCCTCAGCGTGCTTGCCGTACTCGGTCTTTTCTGCAGTGATTTCCTCGTAGGTATCTTTCGCGATGACCCTCAGGTTATTGCGGTTGGCTCATTTGCACTTAAAGCTCAGCTTGTTGCACTTTTCTTTCAGCCTTTATCAATATGCAGTAATATGACATTCCAAAGCGTGGGTAAGAACAAGCCTGCCACATTTCTTTCTATGCTCCGAAGCGGACTTGTTTTTATCCCTGTTATCCTGATTTTATCAAATCGAATAGGACTTACAGGTATCCAGGTTGCACAGACAGTCACCGATATTATTACCTTCTTCCTTTCAATGCCGTTTATTATTTATTTCTTTAAACATTTACCTAAGAATGATATAGAGCAAAAACAAAACTAAAAGGGGAATATGTATGAAAGCAAAAATTACACTTGCCAAGGAGTTTAAAATTGGTGAAATAGATAAGCGTATTTACGGCTCCTTTGTTGAGCACCTTGGCAGAGCCGTTTATGGCGGTATTTATGAGCCGGGTCATCCCACTGCGGATGAAAATGGTTTTCGTGGTGACGTTATTGCCCTTGTTAAAAAGCTTAATGTACCCATTGTTCGTTATCCCGGAGGTAACTTTGTGTCGGGATATAACTGGCAGGATGGTGTTGGTCCCGTTGCTGACAGACCAAAGCGCCTTGACCTTGCCTGGGGAACAACTGAGCCCAATAGTTTTGGCACAAATGAATTCATGCAATGGTGTAAAAAAGCGAATTCCGATTGCCTTATGGCGATAAATCTTGGTACACGCGGTGTTGAAGAGGCGCGTAACCTTGTGGAGTATTGTAACCATAAATCAGGTACATATTGGTCAGATTTAAGGCGTTCTCACGGTGTTGAGGAACCGCACAATATCAAAACCTGGTGTCTTGGTAACGAAATGGATGGCGGTTGGCAGATGGGTGCAAAAACTGCCGTTGAATACGGCAGACTTGCCCTTGAAGCATCAAAGGTTATGAAGTGGACTGATGACCGGATTGAAACTGTATTGTGTGGTTCATCAAGTCGTAATTCACCTACATTCGGCAAGTGGGAGGTTGAAAGCCTTGATATTGCTTATGACAGCGTGGATTATGTTTCTCTTCATCAATACTATGAAAACAGATCAGACGATACACCATCATTCCTCGCGAAGAGTCTTGAGCTTGATGAGTTTATTTATTCTGTTATCTGTGCTTGCGACTATGTAAAAGCAAAAAAACGCACAAAGAAAACCATTAACCTTTCATTCGATGAATGGAATGTGTGGTATCACTCAAACGGTGCACATTTTGAGCGTTGGAGTATGGCACCCCATATTCTTGAGGATATTTATAATTTTGAAGATGCTCTTGTTGTGGGTTCAATGCTCATAACATTCCTCAGACATTGCGACAGAATTAAAATCGCTTGCCTTGCACAGCTTGTTAATGTAATTGCTCCCATATTCACAAAAACGGGTGGCGGTGTATTCCCGCAGACGATTTTTTATCCCTTTATGCACCTTTCAAACTATGGCAGAGGTGTTGCCCTCAAGCCGTTGGTCGATTGTCCCAAATATGATTGTAAACAGTTTACAGATGTACCTTATATCGAAGCTATTGCAACCTATGATGAAGAAAACGAGAAAACGGCAATTTTCTGTGTCAACAAGAGTCTTGACGAAAGCGTTGTTTTAGATGTTAATCTTATGGATTTTGATGGCTTTGAGCCTTATGAGTTTATATCCATGGACGGCCACGGCAAAAAAGAGGAAAATACATTTGATAACATAATTGTAAAACCGCACACAAATCCCTTACCAATAAAGGACGGCAAAACGCTTACTGCAGAATTAAAGCCTTTTAGTTGGAATGTAATTAAACTGAAAAAGAACTGACTTGAAAACTCTTTGTAGATTATGTCTGCAAAGAGTTTGTTTATTATTTAACAAATCATGACGTCCTCTTGTGTGCATAATGCACAAAAAAACAAGAAGATGATTGATTTATTTGGTTGAAGTGGTACAATATAGATGTATATAAATATTATTGGGGGTATAATTGTGGAAAGAAAAATAAAAAATGTACGTTTTGTTGCATTTGTAGTATCTGTAATGATGTTTGTTTCCTTGATGCCGATATCTGCATTTGCCACACTCACCAATGATGGTTGTGAGCATACGTACAACGATAAAGGCTTTTGCGAAATATGTGATTTTCCCGAGTCTGCGGTTATACTGACAGAGGATAATCTGACTGACTATGGTGTTACTGATAAGTACATAGGATATTACGCAATATCCAATGCGGGACAGCTTTATTGGTTTGCTGATTATATAGATGAGTATGACGGCACAGAGCACGTGGATGCTGTCCTGACGGCGGATATAGTCGTAAATGAAAACGTCCTTACGGATAGTGGCGAGCTTTCAGAAAATTCAGAGGATTTTATGGAGTGGAATCCCATAGGTTGGTATGATAATGTAACCTGGGACTTGAAAGGTTATTATGAAGGAACTTTTGACGGAAATAATCACAGTATCAGTGGATTGTATTTTAATAATCCGGAGGAAAATTTTGTCGCCTTATTTTCCTTTGTGGGAATGGACAGCTGTATAAAAAATGTGACATTAACCGATACATATTTTAACGGTGGTACAGATATTTCCGGTATTTGCTCAATTGTATACAATTATAGGTATGCTGAGATTGAGTATTTCCCGAAAAAATCACGCTTTGAGAATTGTGTCAATAATGGCACTATCAAGGCTGTTGGTGGTGCATCGGGTATTTGCGGTGGTTCAAGTGTGCCCTGTACAATTGCAGGGTGTATAAATAATGGTGACATAAGTGGTAAGACGGCAGGTGGTATATCCATAAGCTGCGATGATAATACTGTTATAGAAACTTGTATTAATAATGGTAATATCACATCCACCGGTCAACAGCTTGATTATGGAAAAGCAGCCGGTATAACCGCTTCCTCGTCCGGTGTTATTGAAGGTTGCGTTAACACAGGTGCAGTATTCAGTTATTCTGAGGCAGGCGGTATTGTCGGCAGAGTTGACGATGGAACTGTTACAAAATGCCGTAATGATGGTGCTATCAGTACCACAGCGTACTCTGTGGGCGGTGTTGTAGGTTGTGTTTACAATCATTCAAGTGGGATATACGTTACTGATTGTTATAATACCGGCGATATTTCAGGTGATATGTATGTAGGTGGTATTATAGGTGAAGCAGGACGATATTCCAGTAATGAGGGCGGTTGGTCGTATAATATGAACCTTTATAATATTGGTTCTGTTACCGGTAACCGCTATGTTGGTGCGATTTGCGGTATTGTAGGAGATTACGGACAGCTCACAAATTCATTTTATCTTAAAGAGAGTGCCGTAAAGAACGACGGAACAGTCGTTACCGGATTATGTTGGGATGCGGGTACAACTAATGCCCAGTACAACGAATTTGTTGTAGATGATTCCTATGAGTGTGCAACGGGTGTTACAAACGAGCATTTTTCAAGCGGAGAGATTGCCTATAAATTAAATAAGTGTAAAAGCAACGGTGATTTAGTGTGGTACCAGAATCTTGAGAAAGGTGAGGAAAAACACAGTTATCCATCCTTCAAAGGTAATGTTGTTTATTACATTGATAACGTATATACCAATATACCGGTGGAAGAAAATCACGACCATGTATTTGTTGATGGCTTCTGCACGTATAAGGATTGTACAATGCTGGAATCTCCTGCAGAAATTACACAGTTGAATTATGGCGATTACAATCTTGCTGAGGCTTATATAGGTTATTATGCTGTTTATAATGCCGGACAGATGTATTGGCTTGTTGAAAACTTTTCATCCTTTGGTGGCGACAAAAATATAGTGTTGCTTAACGATATTGTCCTGAATGAAAACGTGCTTGACCCTACAGGTGTATATGATAATGGTGATGGCGATTTCAGAGATTGGATACCTATCGGTAATGAGGAACTTAAGTATTCAGGCATTTTCGACGGAAACGGTAAAACCATAAGTGGCTTCTATCATAAGTTGTCATTTGACGATTTCGGTATGTTTGGTTATTGTGACGGAGCTATCGTAAAAAAATTGAGTATAGATGATTCCTATTTTGTATCTACCGAGAATGTTGGTGTGTTTTGCGGTAACGCGGTCAATTCAACTTTTGAAAATTGTCACACAACTTCACGCCTTCGCTGTCTTTATGGTTATAGTGGTGGTGTTTGTGGTTGGGCTTACAATACTATTTTCCGTAACTGCACTAATAGTGGTATAATTTCTGCTGAAAATGCTGAGCGTTGTGGCGGTATTCTGGGTTCCGGCTCAGAGGTTACAATAGAGGATTGTTACAATACAGGACGCGTAACCGTTGACTATAGTATGGGCGGCGGTATAGCGGGGTCTGTTGTCGATGCTTCCGTAATTACCGGTTGTTATAATTCGGGTATTGTTTTGGGATACAGAAACAATGTGGGCGGTATATGCGGATATATGCGTGATTCGCTTGTGGAAGAATCCTATAATATCGGTGAGATTAAATCAAACAAAATCGTCGGTGGTGTATGCGGATATATTGCTTCGGGTACTGTAAGGGATTGTTATAATAATGGCGATGTTATATGTACAATTTCAAGAGCGGGCGGTATCGCAGGTAATATCGCAGGTTCGGATTCTACAGTAGAGAGCTGCTATAATATAGGTGTTGTTACAGGTCCTGAACAAATAGGTGGTGTTTTCTGCGGTCTGGGAGATGGAGCTACTGCCAATAATTGCTTTTATCTAATGGGCTGTGCATACGATACCGACAACAATCTTAAAACGGGTGTGTATGACGATTGTTCGGAAGAACAACTCCCTGTAGCAGATGCAGTCGGTGTTGTTGAGTCGGTAAGTAAAGAGCGTTTTGCGAGTGGTGAAATAACATATCTTCTCAACAATTATGCTTCATCATCGGAGTCGGTTTGGAAACAAACCATTGAGGGTGATGGCGATTTGCAACCATATCCTCTTTATACAGGTAATATAGTGTATAAAGTAAAGGATGTTTTGGGTCGTTACCATTTTTCAAATAAAAACGAAGTAATAGAGGTTGTTGATGAGCACACATACGATAACGGTATCTGTACCGAATGTGGTGCATATCAGGTGCCGTATATAAACGATGATAATGTTTATGAAATAAATAATGCAGGTAAATTGTATTGGTTTGCAGGTGTTGTTAATGGTACACTTACTGATGAAACTCAGAACAAAACCGCAAATGCAATTCTTACCGGGGATATTATCATAAATGAAAATGTTTTTGCAGATGATGGTGCTCTTACTGATGATATAGCTTCTTTGAGAGTATGGGTACCCATAGGTAACAGTTCAAATAAGTTTGGAGGAACATTTGACGGGCAAAACTATGCGATAAGTGGTTTGTATTTAAGTGATACGGCTGCTACTTATACAGGATTGGTAGGGTACGGTGAAAAATGCGAAATCAAAAACATTGGTGTTATTGACTCTTATCTTAATGCCTCATCATACCTTGGTGCAGTTTGCGGATATTTGTATAATGGTAAAATTTATAATTGCTTCAACGACTCCGTAATAGTAGGCACTAAACAGTACACCGGTGGTGTTTGTGGTTATATCGCAGGATCAAATTCGATTAAGAAAAATTGTCATAATACAGGCACTGTTTCAGGCGCTACATATACCGGTGGCGTTTTTGGTATGGCTTACGGAGATTCAGTGAATTGCAGTAATAAGGGTACAGTTACCGGAACGGGAAATTATACCGGTGGTGTTCTGGCTCAAAGTTCCGGAATAGCTGAAAATATGAGCAATTCAGGTGCTGTCAGCGGTGCTCAATATACAGGCGGTATTTGCGGTGATGGTAGTGTTCAAAAAAGCCGGAATACAGGTAGTGTTACAGGTGCTAATTATACAGGCGGAATTGTGGGCAATACAACAACTTGTATTCTGAATTGTGTTAATGGCGCAACTGTGAACGGTAACTATTATGTTGGTGGTGTTTGCGGTCGCGCTAATGGTGGTGACGTTACAAATTCAGTTAATACTGACAAAGTTACAGGTAAAGGAACTGTTGGTGGCATTTGTGGTGAAATTTCAAGTGAGGCTGTGGTAAGTAATTGCAACAACTCGGGTGCGGTGGAAGGTACTACCGGAGTTGGTGGTGTTTGTGGCGCAGTTAAAAGCTCTTCTGTGCTGAGTTGCTGTTATAACAATGGTAATGTTACAGGCAATGGTACTTTGGGTGGTGTATGCGGAAGCACACATTATGCCAATGTTGAGAATTGCTACAATACAGGGATGGTTACGGGTTCAACTTATACGGTTGGCGGTATCTGCGGAAACAATGGTGCCGATTCTCTGGTTTACGCCTCCTACAATATCGGAGCAATCAGCGGAAAATATAATGTTGGCAGTGTGTGCGGAAGCGTTAATACTACATCGAAAACTATAAATTGTTATTATCTTGAAGATTGCGCAGTTGATATTGCGGATAAAACACAAAACGGTATAGGAAATGCAACGCAGGGTAGTGCTACCGATGATGTTGACGGAGTTACTTATGAAACTACTGAAAAACAATTCAACAGTGGTAAAATAACAGTTGCTTTGAATGGTGCGCGGGAAGTTGAAAATCAACTTTGGGGTCAGAATATTGATAATGGTAAAACCGTGCAGAACTATCCTTCCTTTGATGGTGAAGCAGTTTATGTTTCGGACAATAAGTACACAAATATTTTTGAACATACCCATACTTTTGTGAATGGTATGTGTACATTCTTGTATTGTACTGAGTACGAGCCTGCAGAAGTAATTACTGCTGATAACTTTGATGGATATGGACTTTCATCGTCTTATATCGGATATTATGCAGTATCAAATGCAGGTCAGCTTTATTGGTTTGCAGGACTTGTTAACGGAACGCTTGATAATATTTCACAGAATACACTTGCAAATGCGGTGCTGGTAAAGGATGTCACTGTGAATGAGAGCGTTTTGAATAGCGAAAATAGTCTTATGCGCAACATTGACACGTATAAGACGTGGGAACCCATAGGCAATTCGGAGAATAATTATTGTGGCGTATTTGATGGTGCTGCTCACGAAATTAATGGCTTGGTGCAAGCTACGGGTGATTATGTGGGCTTGTTCGGATGTGTCAGTGACGGTGCGGTAATAAAAAATATTACTTTATCCGATTCTTGGTTTAGTGGTTCAGGTTACGTTTCGGGTATATGTGCATACAGTGACGGCGGTGAATTTGTTAATTGTATCACTGATTCGGTTATAAACTGTAGTGCGGATTATTGTGGAGGTATCTGCGCGTATGCTGATAATACTTCTTTCGAAAAGTGTAAAACTGATGGTGTAATCGTTGGTGAAGGCAGTTCCCATATTTATGTGGGCGGTATTTGCGGATATCTTAAAGGAAAAAGTTCGGTTGTAGCTGAATGTTCTAATAATTCTTCCGTAACTGTTCAATCGGGAACACCCGGTGGTATCTGTGGTTATGCGCAGGATGCCGTGATACGTGGTTGCTCAAACTATGCGGTGATTACAATTGATATTGTCAGCGGTGGCTCATCGAATGGTGTTGGCGGTATCGCAGGTTGTATAAATAATGTTTATATTAAAGATTGTATGAATGGTGCAAATATTACCTCTGATGCAATGGCAGATGCAGGCGGTGTTTGTGGCTATATGAAAAACAACAGTATCATTGAAAAGTCATACAATAACTCCGCTGTTGAATCAGCTTCTCACTATAGCGATTGCGGTGGCTTGTGTGGTGAGGCAATATCGTCTGAGATAGTGAATTGTTATAATGTCGGTGCTGTTCAGAATAAATATACACAATCTACCGCAGGCGGACTTTTGGGCAAAGGCAGTACCGCAAGCATGAACAATTGCTATAACTATGGGTCTGTAAGTAACCAGAATGGATATAGTGGCGGTATTATAGGCTCAAATTCAAGTTGTGCGATTTCTGCCTGTTATTACCTTGAGGGTTGTGCAGTTGACGGAAACAGCACACTTCAGAATGGTGTGGGTAATGCCTCTAATGGTGAGGTAACCGCCGATGTAAGTGGTGCAACAATTTCTACAACTGCAGATGAGTTTGCGAGTGGCAAAATAGCCTATGCACTTCAATCGGCAATAAATGCTGATGATACAACAGGTATTGTTCCTATGGTGTGGGGACAAATGAATAATGCGGAAGGCTCTACACCTGTACTGACAAGCAACCGTTATTATGAGGTTTATAAGAACGGGAATGGTGATTACCTTGTGGGTGTAAAGGGTGATATCAATGGCGATGATGCTGTAGATGTGGCTGATTATCAGACAGTGGTTAATATGATTTTTGAGGATGATAGTCAGTCGGAAGAAACACAATTCAGGGCGGATGTAAACGGTGATGCAGTTGTTGATGCCCTTGATGCAGCGGCAGTAAGCCTTCTTGCCAATGGTATTTCATAATGTTTTAACAAAATAAAGGAGCACAAATTGTGGGGTTTGTGCTCCTTTTTCCTGTTTTGACATTTAGTAAGTTTTATAATAGAATAAAGTAAAATTATATGTTGGTGGTGAATCAAGTGGGGAAAGTAATAATAGTAACAGGTGCCAGCTCGGGTATCGGCAGATACACTGCAAAAGCCCTTGTTGATGTGGGTTGTATCGTCTATGATTTTAGCCGTCGTGAAATCCCCTGTGATGGCGTGAAACATATAAAAACCGACGTCACCGATGAAGTGAACGTAATCGAGTCCGTCAACACTGTTGTGAAAAATGATGGCAGGGTAGATGCGGTTATAAACTGTGCAGGATTTGGTATTTCGGGTGCGGTAGAGTTCACCGACCTCAGCGAGGCTAAAAGGCAGTTTGAGGTAAACTTCTTTGGTATGGTGAACGTGAACAAAGCTGTTATACCCTTTATGCGTAAGCAGGGCGGGGGACGGATTGTGAATATCAGCTCCGTTGCTGCAGTTGCTCACATTCCGTTTCAGGCATATTATTCCGCTTCAAAGGCAGCGATAGAGTCGTATACCTGCGCTTTGGCTAACGAGATAAAGAGTTTTGGTATTGCCGTTACCGCTATTCAGCCCGGTGATATTTGTACAGAATTCACACAGGCACGGCAAAAATCGTTTGCTGGTGACGAAGTTTATGATGGCAGAATTGCACGTAGTGTACAAGGTATGGAAAAGGATGAGCAAAACGGTATGAGTCCAGACTTTGCGGGTGAATATATTTCAAAAATAACTTTGCGGAAAAAAGTGAAACCAATTTATGCAATCGGTGTAGGTTATAAAGTCTTAGCCACGCTTTGCAAAATCTTTCCGTGTAGAATCAGAAATTGGGTTGTGGGGAAGATTTATGGTTAATGCTAGATTTA
>JAZNLJ010000084.1:0-4219 GCA_045579005.1 Acutalibacteraceae bacterium
CCCATCATTGCGCCTTTTGCAACAAGGTTGTCATAGTCGATTTCAATATCAAGAAGACTTGCAGGGAGACATCCGCCCGAAGGACCACCTGTCTGAGCTGCCTTGAACTTCTTGCCATTGGGGATACCACCACCGATATCCTCAACAATTTCACGGAGAGTTGTACCCATGGGAACCTCAACAAGACCTGTGTTGTTGATTTTACCACCGAGAGCAAATACCTTTGTACCCTTGCTGGTCTCTGTACCCATTGTGTTGAAGAACTCAGCACCGTGGAGAATAATCTGAGGAATGTTAGCGAATGTTTCAACGTTATTTTCTGTGGTGGGCTTACCAAAGAGACCCTTAACTGCCGGGTAGGGAGGACGGGGTCTGGGCTCACCACGATTACCTTCGATTGAGGTCATAAGAGCTGTCTCTTCACCACAAACGAATGCGCCCGCACCAAGACGGATAAAGAGGTCGAAGTCGAAGCCTGAACCGAAAATATTTTTACCAAGGAGTCCGTATGCACGGGCATCGTCGATAGCCTTCTGCAAACGCTCAACAGCAATGGGGTACTCTGCACGAACATAAACGTAACCTTCGGTAGCGCCTGTTGCATAACCGCAAAGTGCCATAGCTTCAACGATACAGTGGGGATCACCTTCAAGAACTGAACGGTCCATAAATGCGCCGGGGTCACCTTCGTCAGCGTTACATACAACATACTTCTGATCTGCCTGGTTAGCTGCTGTGAAGCTCCACTTTCTTCCTGTGGGGAATCCACCGCCGCCACGACCGCGAAGACCTGAATCGATAACTGTCTGGATAACATCCTGAGGAGTCATCTGAGTGAGAGCCTTTGCAAGCGCTGCGTAACCGTCGTATGCAATATATTCTTCGATATTTTCGGGGTCAATAACACCGCAGTTACGAAGAGCAACACGATGCTGTTTCTTATAGAAGTTAGTCTCATTAAGGGGCTTAACAGCTTCTGCCTCAACTGTCTCACTGTAAAGAAGTCTCTTCACAATACGACCCTTGAGAAGATGCTCTTCAACAATTTCGGGGATATCCTCAACCTTAACCTCGCTGTAGAAGCAGCCTTCGGGGTAAACAATCATAATGGGACCGAGAGCACAAAGACCAAAGCAACCTGTTCTTACGACTTTGATTTCCTCTTCAAGGCCCTTTTCCTGAATATTGGCATTGAGAGCGTCGATAATCTCGTTGCTGTGGCTGGAGGTACAACCGGTACCGCCGCAAACAAGTACATGAGAACGATACATTTATTTTTCCTCCTTATTCGGTAACAGCACCAACAGTATATTCTGTAACGACTGTACCATTAACCAGGTGGTCAGTTACAACCTTAACTGCTTTATCTGCTGTCATCTGTACGTAAGTTACCTTTTCCTTACCGGGCTCATAAACCTCGATAATGGGCTCATACTGGCACATACCGATGCAGCCGGTCTGAGCAATAGCAACATTCTTGATATTTCTTTTCTCAATCTCCTCTGTGAGAGCCTTGAGAACGGGACGTGCACCTGCTGCGATACCGCAGGTAGCCATACCAACCACTACTCTGATACCGTCGTTACCTTCAGCGTCACGTGCGGCAATCTGAGCCTGTGCTTTTTCTTTTATAGCAAGTAACTCTTCAAGTGATTTCATATTACTTAGTCCTTTCGTTAATTCTTAAATAATTCTTCTGTCTGTTCCTTCAGATGACCTTCAATCCACATCATAACAGATGGCTCCGAAAGAGGCACCCCGTCAAGAATCTGCTTGATTTCCTGTGATGAGAATTTAAACTCACGATCATCGACTGAACGGATATAGATGAAATCTTTGTCCTCGTTCATAGATACTATCGTTGAAATGGTAGAATCCATATCGCCCAGGGGTGTGAAATCAATGCTGTCGGTTTTAAAAAGTGCCTCCACCCTTGTACCGACGCCCACCTGTGATTCAATAGTGAAGCTGCCTCCGGTCTGTTCAGCCGCCATTTTGAAAAGCGGAATACCCATACCCACCTTGCGGGTTGTCCGTGTAGTGAAAAAAGGGTCCTGAACGTTCCTTACCTGCTCGTCTGTCATACCCTTACCGTTATCATAAATACCTATCAAAAGTTCTTTTTTAGAAGTATCTTCTCTGATAACAATCTCTGTAAGGGATGCACCTGCGACAATAGAATTCTGGGCAATGTCGAGAACATTAAGTGATAATTCGCGCATAACGCTTAGTTCATATATTTTGCAAGAATACCGGGAACGTCGTCTGCTGTAATCTTGCCGTAAACTTCACCGTTGATTGTGAAAACGGGAGCAAGACCGCAAGCACCGATACAACGGCACTCTTCCAAAGAGAATTTACCGTCGGGTGTACATTCACCGGGCTCAATTCCGAGAATTTCGCTGATTTTGTCTGTGAGTTGCTGTGAACCCTTAACGTAGCAAGCAGTACCGAGACAAACAGAGATATCGTACTCGCCCTTGGGTGAGAGTGAGAACTGTGCATAGAAGGTAGCAACACCGTAAACCTTCTCAAGTGGTACGTCCATTCCCTCAGCAATCATAACCTGCACTTCGCGGGGGAGATAGCCGTAAATACCCTGTGCTTCCTGCATAACGTGCATAAGCTGACTCTTGTCGCCATTGCATTCTGCAATAACTGCGTCAAGCTGTGCCTTCTGCTCAGGAGTGCCGTTGAAGGGTATTGTGCTTATTTTCTTTACCATTCAGATTTCCTCCATTCGAATAGACCTTTACATAAAAGTAAAGGCATTTTGTTGTGGCAGATTTTACTGCCGTAGTAATACATATTAAATGTATAACACATACGTTTGAATTATATCACATTAAAAGGTTTATTGTCTATACCAAAAACCGACTTTTTTCGTATTTTTGATATTTTTTTAACATTTTTATATATTGCACAAATCGAAGGTATAATTTTCTATACAAAATAAATATACCTTGCTCCAAAACGACTTTTAAAACTTAGCTTTGTGTGATAAAATTATTGGGTGTATAATATATGACTTATAGGAGGACCTATATGAAAATCAGTGAAATAAAGAACATTCTCAATGCAGAGCTTATCTGCGGCGAAGAATTTATTGAAAACGAGGTATTTACAGCCTGTGGCAGCGATATGATGAGCGACGTGCTTGCTTACGTTAAGGAACAGGCAGTTCTCCTCTCAGGTCTTGTGAACCCTCAGGTTGTGCGTACTGCCGAAATGATGGATATGAAGTGTATTGTTTTTGTACGCGGTAAAACTCCCGACCCCGATATGATTGAGCTTGCAGTTGATCGTGACATCGTGCTTCTTGGTACAAAGCTTGAGATGTTCACTGCCTGCGGTCTCCTTTATAAAAATGGTCTTAAGGGAGGCAGCGGAATCTGATGGAACCAATTTCATTGCACTATGATGTCAGCGGTACCGACTTTACCTGTGCCGGTGAGGCGTCGGGTAAAATCAAAAAGACACTTAAGGAATTGGGCTTTCCTTCATCATTGACACGAAATGTTGCCATTGCAGTTTATGAGGGTGAAATCAATATGGTTATCCACGGTGGCGGTGGAGTTATCGACGTCATCATTACTCCTGAGTGTATCTCAATTGAGCTTGCTGACCAGGGTCCCGGTATCCCCGACGTTGCCCTTGCCATGCAGGAAGGTTACTCAACTGCACCTGACAACGTACGTCAGCTTGGATTCGGCGCAGGTATGGGACTGCCCAACATCAAAAAATATACCGACGAAATGATAATCGAAACCGAGGTTGGTAAAGGTACTACCATTAAATTAAAGGTTTTCGTAAAATAACTGTGAAAGGAGTATTTTATGGAACGTTATTTCCATTCAGTACGACTTGATAAGGACAAATGCCGCGGTTGTACAAACTGCATCAAGCGTTGTCCCACTCAGGCTATCCGTGTGCGTGAAGGAAGGGCCCATATTATTGACGAGCGTTGTATCGACTGCGGCGAATGTATACGGGTTTGTCCCCACCACGCTAAATATGCGGCACGAGATTCACTTGAACAGATAAATAAATTCAAATATAAAATTGCTCTCCCCGCCCCCGCCCTTTACGGACAATTCAACAACCTTGATGATATAAACATAATTCTCAACGCGTTACCCCAGCTGGGCTTTGATGCAGTATTTGAGGTATCAAAGGCGGCGGAGCTTGTTTCCGAAGCAACAAGACTTTACATAGAAAC
>JAZNLJ010000085.1:0-5177 GCA_045579005.1 Acutalibacteraceae bacterium
GCGTCGCTACGCTTTGCCGTCAGAACGGCAACGATTGTGTTCGCCTTCGGCGAGGGGGTTCAAGTCCCTACCTATTTTCTGACATAAAAATAAAGAACCTACACTGAAGTGTAAGTTCTTTATTTGGTGCGAGAGACGGGACTGGTCGTCTGCGGCGGCTACGCCTTGCATACTATCCGCTCGGCGACCCAAATCCTTCGGATTTCGGTACCCGCCTCCCGCTCCTCGCTAAAAACAGTCCACCGGACTGTTTTCTTAACGCTCAGACCCTCTCGGGTCCAAGCCCCGTCAAAATCATAACAAAAAAAACAGAGCATCCCGATTGGGATACTCTGTTTTTGGTGCGAGAGACGGGACTTGAACCCGTACGGGATTACCACACGCCCCTCAAACGTGCGCGTCTGCCGATTCCGCCACTCTCGCGAGTGCTCATATACTATACCACCGAGTTTTGGTTTTGTCAACACTTTTTTGAAATTTTTTTATATTATTTTTCGGTGGGGAGTTTTATTAGTTTTATGATTACTTGTTCTGTAAACAGAAGATAAAACACCGCCGGAACCCATCCCCATTCGTTTTGAGCGAATGAGGCGGCAAGGGTTCGTATTACATTTACTTTTATCGTAAATCGTGTTAAACGTATAATGCACTCAACTCGTCCGGAAGCTGACAACCGGCGACCGGTAGTAATTTCACATTTTACGGCATATACGGATTATCATCGTACTGATAATCCTCGGGCATAATCATTGGGCGGAAGTAGTTTATTGTGTAATCTGTTCCCCACTGACCCTTTTTGCCTGTCCAATAGCGTGAGTGTGGCTCAATTGAAAGCATACCGTCATAATCCTTTGTATAAAGCAGGTCCATAACCCTTTTCCAATCAATCATATCAAGGCCTGCCGGGGCATCGTCATAATGCTCACCGTCAATATAAACTGCACCCTTAAGGTGGAAGTGGTAAAATCTGTTACCCCACTCCTTGATTTCATTAAGGTAATTACCGCCACGGCTCAGGCAATGAGAAGCATCGTATTTAATGCCCAATTCGGGAAGTGCGGAGAGAACGGTGTGCCACGCTTTTGGCTCCACAACAAAGTTTTCCCAAGCGCAGTTATACACCGCGATTTTCACATTTTTATCTTTGGCATATTCAATAAGTTCTTTAAGATAACTGATTGCAATTTCGCAGTTCTCATAAAAGCTTTTGCTCTCGGTGTAATTCACACCGCAATTAAACACAGGGCAACCGATAACCGACGCACCGTCAATAATGTTTTTGTCGTCCTGCATTGCTTCGGGAATAACCTGACCGTTGTCATCAATGCGCTTCATTCCCCATCTGCCTGTTGAGCCGACCACAACACCGTACTTTTCGCAATAGCCCTTGATTCCCTCAGCCTTTGCGAGAAACTCAGCAGAATTATAATTATGATTAACACAAAATTCAACTGCCTCAAGGCCTTTGTCCTTTACATATTTGATATTGCCCTCTTCCCAGCCGTTTATAATACCCAATTTCATATAATCACCCTTTACTTTGGTTATGGTTTTAAGTTAGCACAAATTTTTTTCAAATGCAATCATAACTTAATTGCACTTTGTTTTTTCTTATGATACAATTATATAAATACAAAACCTTGGATGGGATAATATGGATTACGAAAGAATACTAAAAACCGATTGGAAGGCAAAGTGGATCTGGCTTGATGCTGAAAAGGACAGCAAAAATGCCTGGCTTTGCTTTAATAAAAGAATAACTGTTGAGAGCTCTCCCGAATGCCTTGTCGCGAAGATCTCTGCCGAAAATAAATATTGGCTATATATCAACGGCAATATGGTTGTACGTGAGGGCGGTCTTAAAAGAGGCCCTACCCCCACAGGGTGCTACTATGACGAGGTTGATATTGCTCAGCATCTCGTAAAAGGCGAAAACCTTATCAGCCTGCTTGTATGGTATTGGGGCAACGAAGCAAGCTATTCAAGCTCCGATGCCGGTCAAGGCGGACTTCTGTTTGAGGCAGAGTGTGACAGCCTTTCCATTCTTTCCGACAGTAGTTGGAGCGTTATGAAAAACCCTGCCTTCAAGGAAGATACAGGCAAGCTTCAGCCCAACTACCGTCTGCCCGAAAGCAACGTACTCTACGATGGACGTGACGAAATCCCGTGGTTTACCCCTGAATTCAATTTTGACAGTTGGGAAAATGCTACCGAATATTCCCTTGGTGGTGAAGGCTGTTGGGGTGAAACCTACTGTCGTGAAATTCCAATGTTCAAGGATTTCGGCTTGAAGGACTACGAAAACAGTAGTGACTTTGAGGGCAAAAGATTCTTACTAAAGAAAAAAATCATCCTTAAAGTGCCCTACAATGCACAGCTTACACCTTACCTTAAGGTTGATGCACCTGCAGGTAAAAAGATTGTTGTCACTACCGAAAACACCTGCACAGGCTCCATTCACAGCTCCTATGTAACAAGGGACGGTATTCAGGAGTTTGAGTCTCCTGCCTGGTTCAACGGTGAGTATATCACTTATGAAATTCCCGCAGGTGTTAAGATTTTAAGCCTGAAACACAGAGAAAGCGGTTACAATACTGAATTTTCAGGCAAATTCCTTTGCGAAAATGGTGATCTGAACACCTTATGGCAAAAGTCACTCCGCACCCTTTACGTCACAATGCGTGATAACTTTATGGATTGTCCTGACAGAGAACGTGCTCAATGGTGGGGAGATGTCACAAACGAAATGACTCTTATGATGTACAGCCTTGCACCATCCTCTTATCACCTTTACCGCAAGGGTGTAAACACAATGCTCAGCTACATTGACCCCGAAACAAAGGCTTTACAGACAGTTGTGCCCATAAAAAACGATTATTTTGAGCTTCCTTGCCAACAACTCAATGGTGTGACAGGCTTCCTTACATATTATATGTACACAGGTGACAAGGATTTTTTAAAATCCGTATATAAAGCATCGGTTGATTACCTCAACCTGTGGAGCGTGGCTGAAAACGGACTCATAGAACACAGACCCGGCTCCTGGGATTGGCAGGACTGGGGCTCAAAAATTGACATTGTACCCCTTGAAAATGCCTGGTATTATTACGCACTTTCCTGCATTAAGACTATGGCAGAATTTCTTGGCAAGAACGATGACGTTTCTGAATTTGACAGCAGACTCAGGTCACTTTACACTGCATATCAGTCCCTCTGGACAGGCAATGGCTATAAAAGCCCCGAAAACGATGGCTACGATGACCGTGGCAACGCAGTTGCAGTCATCTCAGGCATTTGTCCCATAGAAAACTACGAAAAGATTGAAAACATTTTATTTGGTATAAGAAATGCAAGCCCCTATATGGAGTATTACGTGCTTGAGGCACTGTGCAAAATCGGAAAATACTCCCTTGCAGAGCAAAGAATGTGTGAGAGATACCGCGAAATGATTGACGAGGATTACTCTACCCTCTGGGAAAACTGGGTTAAGGGTGACGGCACATCAAACCACGCGTGGACCGGTGGGCCCCTTGTGATAATGAGCAAGCATATTGCAGGCATCAGACCTCTTACACCGGGTTACGACAGCTTTGAAATTAACCCCAAATATGATTTACACGAAAGCATAAGCTGTAACGTACCCGCAATAAAGGGCTATATTGAATTCAGCTACAAGCTGACCGAGGGTCAGTACGTAATAAACCTTGATTATCCCGAAGAATGCAAGGTTAATCTGTATTTACCCGAGAATGCAACTGTTACCGTCAACGGTAAAACTATAAATCCCAAGAATGGAGTGCTTAGCTTATGATTGACAAAAAGCTTCACATTTTAACCTATGACCACGGCGGATACGTTTTGTGGAAGGATGAAGTCAAGCCCCGTCTTCTGAAAATCTTTGAATGGATGGAGAAATATCCCAAGCTCAGAATAGGTCTTGACTATGAGTCGTTCACATTCGACGAGTTTTCAAGGTGTGACAAGGAGGTTGTTGAACTTATTGACAGGCTCCTTAAGGAATATCCCGACAGAGTCGGTCTGGGTGCCACAACCTACGGACAGCCCCTATCACTTACCATAAATGACGAATCAAACGCCCGTCAGCTTCTTTATGCCGTAAGGACAAATCTTGAATTTTTCGGCAAAACACCCGATGTATATGCCATTTCGGAATTTGCTCTTAACAACCAGACACCTCAGCTTATAGCTCAATGCGGTTACAAGGCAGCCATTCTACGCTCACACGTTATGGGCTACGGCTACCCAAAAAACTATGACAGTGCGTGGGGCAAGTGGATTGGTAAGGACGGCACCGAGATGCCTGCTGTTCCCACCTACCCCAAACAGGGCAGAGGCTACAACTGTACAACTGTTGACAACTGGATTCTTTCCCGTTGGCCCGTAGACTCTGACCTTTATTCCCTTGAGGATTTTGAGGAAATGTTCAAAAAATATACTCCTCTACTTGCTTCGAGATACGATGACCTTACCCAGCCTATTGAGGAGGTTACCGCGCATATCGAAACAAAGGATAATTACGAATATGTGCTCCTTGAGGATATTCCATCGCTCTACGGTGAACCCAAGGATGAATATAGCACAGAGGACAACGATTTCCACGTACAGATGCCCTGGGGTTACTGTGGTAACGAGATTTTTAATGGTTGCCGTCAGGGTGAGACCGATGCGGTTGTTTCCGAGCGACTTAACGCTATGTCTGTTATGCTTGGTGACAAATCTTATGAGGATATTTCAAGAGAGGCGTGGAAATACGTGCTTGCAGCAGAGCACCACGACGTAACAATATGCGGTCTTTTAGACCTGTCACGCAGATTCATTCCCGCATCACTTGAAAATTCAACTAAAGTCAGAAAAAATACTTTGCATTACATTGCCGAAAAATTCGGTGATAAAAATGAGGCTTCTGTTGTTGCAGTAAACCACCATTCATTTGGAGTTTCTGAATATATTAAAGTCCCCGTAGGCGAAGATTATTCTGTTTTTGATGGTGACAAAGCACTCCAATGTGAAACTGTAAACACAAAAAACGGCAAGATACTTATATTCCCCGCTTGCTTAGAGCCTATGAGCATCAAAAAATTCACACTTAAAAAGCCTGAAAGCAGGAGTGCATTACTTTTCACCTATGACGAAAATGAAAAGCTCCTTACTACACC
>JAZNLJ010000086.1:0-2372 GCA_045579005.1 Acutalibacteraceae bacterium
CGATAAATGCGGCGCACGCTACAGTATGGTAATTGGCGGCGATGAAGCTGATAAAAAGGCTGCCATGCTAAAAAATATGAGAGAGAAAGAGCAGACGGAAGTTAGTCTTGACAATCTCGACAACCTTATTGCTATAGTAAAGGAGTAATTAAGATGGATACAATAAAAGGATTAAAAAGAACGTATATGTGCGGTGAGCTTCGCGAAAAGCACATCGGCGAAACAGTTACACTCATGGGATGGGTTGCCAAAGAAAGAAACATGGGCGGACTTGTCTTTGTTGATGTGCGTGACAGAAGCGGTATTTCCCAGATAGTTTTTGAGCCGGATAACGCAGAGCTTCTGAAAAAGGCAACAGGGCTTCATATGGAGTATGTTATTGCCGTAACAGGAACTGTAAGGATGAGAAGCAACATCAACGATAATATCCCCACAGGTAAGGTTGAGGTAGAGGCAAGCGAGCTTCGCATTTTAAACACAAGTGACGTTACACCCTTTGTTGTAACAGACGATGTTAAGGCGGGCGAGGATTTAAGACTTAAATACCGTTATCTTGACCTGCGCAGACCGACACTTGTAAAAACGCTCCAGCTTCGCCACCGTGTTACACAGGTTGCCAGAAGATATTTTGACGAGAACGGTTTCCTCGAAATAGAAACACCTATTCTGACAAAGAGTACACCCGAGGGCGCGCGTGACTACCTTGTTCCCAGCCGTGTATATCCGGGTAACTTCTTTGCTCTCCCTCAGTCACCGCAGCAGTATAAGCAGCTTTTGATGCTCGGTGGCATGGACAGATACATCCAGATTGCTAAATGCTTCCGTGATGAAGATTTGCGTGCTGACCGTCAGCCCGAATTCACACAGATTGACCTTGAAATGAGCTTTGTGGATGAGGACGATGTAATGAATATGAATGAAGGCTTCCTCAAGAGAGTGTTTAAGGAAGTGCTTGACTATGATGTAACTCTCCCCCTGCCCCGTCTTACCTGGCAGGAGGCAATGGATCGCTACGGCAGTGATAAGCCTGACACAAGATTTGATCTGGAGCTCTGCGATATGAGTGAGCTTTTCGACGGTTGCGGTTTTAGTGCATTTAGTGACACTGTTAAAAACGGCGGAACTGTCCGTGCAATCAATGCAAAGGGACTTTCCGATAAGCTTACAAGAAAGACTCTTGATAACCTTGTTGAATTTGTAAAGACATACAAGGCAAAGGGTATGGCTTGGCTTATTATTGACGAAAACGAAATCCGCGGCTCTATTGCTAAATTCTTCTCTCCAGAGGAGCTTCGTGCAATTGCAGATAAGGCTCAGGCAAGCTCTGGCGACGTAATCCTCTTTGTAGCTGACCTTAAGGCAAGCGTTGTTTATGCATCACTCGGCGCACTCCGCTGCGAAATTGCAAAGAGGTTTGACCTTATCCCCGAGGGAATGTTCAACCTCCTTTGGGTGTCAGATTTCCCGCTTCTTGAGTATGATGAGGAGGAAAACCGCTACGTTGCAATGCATCACCCCTTTACCTCTCCCAAGGATGAGGATATAGCACTTCTTGACACAGACCCGGGTAAGGTGCGTGCAAAGGCATATGACATTGTCCTCAACGGTTATGAGCTTGGCGGCGGAAGTATTCGTATATATGACCATGCTATGCAGCAGAAAATGTTTGAGTGCCTCGGCTTTACCGCTGAGCAGGCACAGGAGAGATTTGGTTATCTTCTCAACGCGTTCCGCTACGGCACACCTCCGCACGGCGGACTTGCCTACGGTCTTGACAGAATCGTTATGCTGATGGCAGACTGCGACTCGATTCGTGATACTATCGCATTCCCCAAGGTTAAGGACAGCGGTGAGCTGATGATTCAGTCACCCGATGTTGTTGATAAAAAGCAACTTGATGAACTCGGACTTGCAATCATTAATGGTGTTGAAAGAGTTAAAGAGTAATTCGAAATTCGAATTTAAAGAAAGGAGCGTGTAGTCATGTCCGCACTGATTAAATTCGTGCATAAAGGCTCTATTGCCGAAGAACTCGGTTTGGAAAAGGGCGATACAATAATTAAAATCAATAATACAGAAATTAAGGACGTGCTTGACTACCGCTTCCTCATAAATGATGAATTTATTACGCTCAGTGTTCTTACAAAGCAGGGCGAAACTGTAGAGGTGGAAATTGAAAAGGATGCGTATGAGCCACTTGGAGTGGAATTTGAAAACTCCCTTATGGATAAGCCTCTCCACTGTACAAACAAATGTGTTTTCTGCTTTATAGACCAGCTTCCCAAAGGTATGCGTGAGAGCCTTTATTTCAAGGATGATGATACACGCCTTTCATTCTTCCAGGGGAATTATGTAACCCTTACGAATTTAAG
>JAZNLJ010000087.1:0-19549 GCA_045579005.1 Acutalibacteraceae bacterium
CAACAGCATTGACCGTACCCCATATACCGAGCGTAAGTGTAACGGCACACAGAAAGCTGATTGTGCGCACCATTTTTCGCTTATTTGTCTTCATTTTTATGCTCCTTAGCATTATTTGTTTGTATTTTTTCACTTAATTCACGAATTATTCAATATTTTCGCAATAAAAGTTAACCAAAACCATTTACAAATTTACTATTATTATAGTATAATTAATCGATTATAAATTATAAAGGGAAGTAGTGTTTTGATAGCTTATTTTGATAACAGCGCAACTACCAGGCCTTGCAAAGAGGCTCTCGAAATTGCAAACCTTGCTTTAACCGAATATTGGGGTAACCCTTCTTCCCTGCATGAGCTTGGCTCTGCCGCATCCGGTATGCTCAGAAAGTCACGTAAGCAGGTAAGCAAGTTATTGGGTGTGCAGGACAGTAATTTTTACTTTACCGCCTCAGGCACAACCGCCAACAACACAGCCATATTCGGTGCATACAACAAGCTGAAAAAACAAGGTAACAGAATCGTAACTACTTCAATCGAGCACCCAAGCGTGGGTGAACCAATCAAGTATTTGGAATCACAGGGTGTTGAGGTTATCCGCATCAATCCCGATAAATACGGCAAAATTAATGAAGATGAGCTTCTCAGCAGCATTAACGAAAACACAATTCTCGTTTCCTGTATGGCTGTAAACAATGAGGTCGGCTCCGTTTTACCCATCAATTCAATCCGTAGTGCGGTAAAGCGTGCAGGTGCTCCTGCCCTTATACACTCCGACTGTGTACAGGCTCTCTCCAAAATCCCCGTTACACCTAAGACAATTGATGCCGATATCATCACGGTGAGCGGTCACAAAATACACGCTCTTAAGGGTGTTGGTGGTATCTATGTTAAAACGCCCAATCTTATAAAACCTCACATTCTCGGTGGAGGTCAGGAAAGCAACCTTCACTCAGGCACAGAGGCAACCCCCGCTATTTTCTCATTCGGTGCAGCGGCAGAAGCGGCAAGCGACGTGAAGGGGCATTCCGAATACGTAAAAACTCTTAAAGAACAGTTTATAAAATGCATCAGAGATATTCCTTGTATCACAATCAATTCCCCGGATGATGCCATTTCATATATAATAAATATCTCCATTATGGGATTACCCAGTCAGCCTATTGTGAATTATATGAGTAACAAGCGCATCGCGATTTCCGCCGGTTCCGCTTGCAAATTAGGTCACAGAAGTCCTGTACTGACAGCTATGGGTCTTCCTCCACAGGTTATCGATAGTGCGGTACGAATCAGTTTTTCACGTTACAACACACAGAATGAGGTTGACCTTCTTATCAACGCGGTAAAGGAAATCGCAGAAAAATACGGTAAAAGATAAACCGAAAGGACAATTATGAAAGAGATTATTCTTATAAAAGACGGTGAGCTTGCACTCAAAGGTCTTAACCGTTCCACCTTTGAAGATATGCTTGTCAAAAATATTCGTTGGCGTATTAAACCCTTCGGAGCATTTGACTTCAGAAAATCACAATCAACAGTTATCGTTACCCCTCGCGACGACGAGGCAGATATGGACGCAGCTGTTGATGAAATTTCACGTGTTTTCGGTATTGCAGGCTATTCAAGAGCAGCCGTTACCGAAAAGGATATGGACAAGATTCTTGAGGTTGCCCCTATTTACCTTAAAGAACAATTGCTGGAAGCAAAAACCTTTAAGGTAAATGCAAAGCGTAGCGACAAGAAATTCCCATTGAAATCCCCGGAAATTTCTGCTACATTGGGCGGTAAACTCCTTGAGTGCTACCCCCACCTTAAAGTTGACGTAAAGAATCCCGATATCATCGTTACGGTTGAAATCCGTGATGAAGCTTATATCCGAGGTAATCAGCTCAAGGGCGCAGGCGGTATGCCCTGTGGTTCATCAGGCAGAGGGCTTATCCTTATTTCAGGCGGTATCGACAGCCCTGTTGCCGCTTATATGATGGCAAAGCGTGGAATTGAGCTTGTGGGTATTCACTTTGCATCGCCACCCTACACCTCATTGAGGGCAGAGGAAAAGGTTCACGACCTTCTCTCCAAGGTGGCACGTTACAGTGGACGCATCCGTCTTTACACAGTTCCATTTACCGAAATTCAGGAACTTATCCGTGAGAACTGTCCCGAGGAGTACTTTACAATTATTATGCGTCGCTTCATGATGCGACTTTCAAATATGCTGGCAAAGAACACTGATTGTCACGCTCTTATCACAGGTGAAAGCGTGGCGCAGGTTGCAAGCCAGACAATGCTTGCCCTCGGTTGTACCGATGCGGTTGCTCAGTTCCCCGTATTCCGACCCTGTATCGGTATGGACAAGGAAGAAATCATTAAGATTTCACGTAAAATTGACACGTTTAACATTTCAATACAGCCTTTTGAGGATTGCTGCACGGTATTCACACCCAAGCATCCTAAGACAAGACCTCAGCTTCCCGATGTTGTGGAAGCAGAAAAATCACTCGATATCGATGGGCTCTGCAACAGAGCATACGAGGGTTTCAAACAAATTCTTATTACTGCGGACGGCGTAGAATATGTGTGAAACAAAGCTTATTCAGAAAGCAACTGAAGTAATCAATAAAATCAAATCAGAGGGACACACCCTGGCACTTGCCGAATCCTGTACAGGTGGTTGGCTCAGTAAGATAGTCACCGATGTAAGCGGTGCTTCGTCCGTCTACAAGGGTGGCATCTGCTCCTACTCCAATGAGGTTAAAATGAAACTTCTGGGAGTAAAAGAGGATACCCTCGCCCAACACGGTGCTGTCAGTGAGCAAACCGCTCGACAAATGGCAACAGGTGTGAAAAATGCACTTGAAACTGACATCGGTGTTGGCATCACAGGCATCGCAGGTCCTATGTCCGACAACACAAACAAGCCTGTGGGGCTTATATATGTTGCTGTTGCTTTTGAGAGCAGCGTCGTTGTGAAGGAATTAAGAAACACCTTCACAGACGATATAAGAACAAATAACAGAGCATCTGCGGTGGAAACCGCGCTGAATCTTTTAGGTGATATATATGAACGTTAACAAAAAACATCCCGATTCACCCTACAAGTATTACAAAGGCTCCAAGGAGACTGTAATCCGTACGGATGAAACACAGAAAAAAGCTGTCAGAAGGCTACTGAAACGAAAAAAATTCAAAAAGATTGCTATGAATGTGCTTTCCGTTATTCTTATCATTGCAATCTCCGCTTCAGGTAGCATCTTAGGTAAACGAGGAGTTGAAAAGTTCCTTGTGCTCCGAAACGAAATTAAAAATCAAAAGTATGCCGAAATCCCTGAGGATATCAAAAAGGAAATGGAAGGTATGACCGAGGAGGAAAAATGGGCTCTGCTTTACGAGATGTATCCTGAGCTTATCGACGTAAAGTTCCCTGCAGGTATTTTGTGTGACTACGCAGTTTACTATGCACAGAACCCCCAGACAATCGGTTACCTTAAAATACCGGGCACACAGGTTGACTACCCTGTTGTTCAGGCAGAAAACAACAGCTACTATATGAACCACGACTTCTACGGCAAGGCTACAAGCTACGGTGCTGTTTTTGCAACCTATAAAAACACCTGGAAACCGCTTAACCGTAACACCCTGCTGTATGGTCACAATATGAGCGACGGTACAAGATTTGCAAACCTGCTCAATTATAAAAACATAGACTATTACAGAGAGAATCCCATTATAGAATTCGATACTCTCTATGAAAAAAATTCCTGGAAAATCGTGGCAGTTTTCATCACTAACGGCTCTGTTGAAAGTGACAACGGATATTTCTTTGACTTCACCTTCAACCATTGCTCCGATGCCTGCTACGAGGAATATATACAAGAGCTTGACAAGCGCAAGCTATACGATACAGGCGTTGACCTGCAGGTTACAGACACAATTCTTACATTATGTACGTGTACCTACGTTTCGGATGATAACCGAAATGTTGACGACGGCAGACTTATTGTTGTTGCCCGTAAGCTCAGAGAGGGCGAGGAGGCAAAGGTTGATGTTTCTCTTGCAAAGTACAGAAACACACCTGTCAAATATCCCGATTCCTACTATCCCTCACCTGAGGCAAACCCCTACAGCCAAGACAAAAAATTCTATCTATATTAAGAGGTGCGAATATGAACATTAAAGCATATTCTTTTGAACAGAACAGCCACTCATTTGCAGAGGTAAAGCGTGCAATTGCCGAGCAAATTACCGAGCCCGGTGTATACTTTGAAAGCTACTCCGATGCAAAGGCATTGTTCACAGACGTGAGCAACAATATTGATGATGCCGATGTTATACTCATAGGTATCGAAAACAGAGCATATCTTAAATTTAAGCCCATACTTATCAAGGCCTTCAACTTTGCTCCCGCATACAGCGACCGCATAGGTGAACTTATCGGTGACAAGGTTTCTGATGAAAAACTCAAAAAGGCACACACTCTTGTGCCTGACGAGTCAATCGAGCTTTTCTCCGACGATGGTCTTTACAGTGGCTTCTACGTAAAGGATGATGAGCAGTACATTGTTATTTTCCCTCTTATTGACAGCATTGTACCCAAGGTACTTATTGATGCAGAGTTTCCCTTTATAAAACAGCCCGAGGAAAAAACGGAGGTTTTCAACGCTATCATTGATGCTGACCAGACCTCAACAAAGGCAAGTAACATTATTGCAAAACTGAGAAAACATAATTTTTCTCTCGCTATTCCCGCAACTCCCGCCTCAAAGATTCTCAAGGCGGATATCAGAGATTGTGAAAACTACGAGAGCAACATTTTCTTCACACCTTTTGTTAACGATGCAGGTGCCGAGGACCCCAAGCAGTATGCTGCTCAGCTTGCAAAATCCGCAATGGATCTGAGAAGCACGGATATGGGTGCTACAATCTCCAACATCTTCCGCGAGAAGAAGGGTGACAAAATAACAAGCTACTACTCATACATCAGCGTTGCAACCGCTGACAAGGTTGTTGTTAAGAAGCTTTTTGCAGACCCCGATGAGAGCATTGATAACCTTGTTATTGAGGCAACAAACGAGCTCTACTCAATGATTGACAAGTACGTTGACGAGCTTTCCTTCAAGCTTAACGCATCAGAAGATGAGCTTGCAAAATACGAGCAGTCACTCATCGAGGCAGAGGTTGTTTCTGACATCCGCCCCGAGGCAACAGTAAGCCGCAAGGGAGTTATTGCCGCAGTTATTGCAATCGTCGTTGCAGTTGTGCTTTGCGTTGTATTTACAGTTAAATACGGTGGTTACTTTGTTAAGCCTTCGGACGCTCCTGCTAATGAGGATTTGCAGATTGATAACGTTGAGCCCACAATCATCGCTTCAACTCAGAAGGACAACAGCGCAAACCAGACTGTATCTTCACTTACAATTGCTCAGCTCACAGAAATCACATCAGGTACAGAATTTGTTATATCTACTACATCAGGCGGTATCAACGTTCCCACAGCTATTTATCAGACTCAGCCCACACAGACAACTGCACCCTCAACAACTGAGCCTACAACCGCACCCTCAACAACTGAGCCTACAACCGCACCTACAACATCAGATCCTAACGAAGTAGTCTGGGGTGAAGAGCCGGATGAAAACGATACACAGGATGAAGAAAAACCCGAACAACCCGAACAGTAATAAGCTAAAAACAGACATCTACTAAGGAGAATTTTTTATGGCAGTACTCGTTACAGGTGGCGCCGGCTACATCGGCTCCCACACAGTTATAGAATTATTAGCAAGCGGCAAGGAGGTTGTTATTCTTGACAACTTCTACAACAGCTGTCCCAAAGTTCTTGAGAGAATCAAAGCTCTTTCAGGCAAGGACTTTGCCTTTGAGGAGTGCGACATCCGTGACAAGGCAGGTCTTGACAAGGTTTTTGAGAAATACGATATTGACTCCGTAATCCACTTTGCAGGTCTTAAGGCCGTTGGTGAATCCTGTCAGAAACCTATGCTTTATTACGATAACAACATCGGCGGTACAGTTACACTCTGTCAGGCCATGGCAGACCACGGCTGTAAGCGAATTGTTTTCAGCTCATCCGCAACAGTTTACGGTGAGCATAACGTTTCACCCCTTAAGGAAACAATGACCGCAGGAGGCACAACAAACCCCTACGGCACAACAAAGTTCTTCATTGAACAGATTCTTACGGACATCGAAAAGTCTGACCCCGAATGGAGCGTATGCATCCTCAGATACTTCAATCCCATCGGTGCTCACGAAAGCGGTATGATCGGCGAAAGCCCCAACGGCATTCCCAATAACCTTATGCCCTACATCACACAGGTTGCAGAGGGCAAGCGTGAGTTCCTCAGCGTTTACGGTAACGACTATGACACGATTGACGGCACAGGCGTGCGTGATTACATTCACGTTGTTGACCTCGCAAAGGGTCACCTCAAAGCCCTTGACAAGGCTTACGCTGAAAAGGGCACATTTATTTACAACCTTGGCACAGGCTGTGGCTACAGCGTTCTTCAGGTTGTAGAGGCATTTGAAAAAGCATCAGGCGTTAAGGTGCCCTATAAGATTGTTGACCGCCGTCCCGGTGACCTTGCAACCTGTTTCTCCGATCCCTCAAAGGCAAAGGAAGAACTTGGCTGGGTAGCCGAAAAAGGTATTGACGAAATGTGTGCCGACTCCTACAGATGGCAGCATAACAACCCCAACGGTTACGAGGATTGATTTAAATTGCAGTTTGTTCCCTTTAATTCACGCGATACAAGGCATAAATCAATATTTGGCAGTATAGCCGCAGGCGATAGCTTGCGGCTTGCTGTTCTTATGCCCCGAAACTTCGGTTGCACCAAGGTAACACTTGTGCTCCACAAGGACGGAGAACAGAACCAATATCGAGATATGTACTGGTGCGGAATGAACGGTGACAACGAGGAATGGTGGGATATCACCATTTCATATCCCGAAAGCGGATTGTATTATTATCATTTCAATTATGAAACACCCTTTGGTACAGGTAACATTTTTTTAAGATCTTCGGGTTGCGGCAAAATTGCGCCCGAAGGCAACGAATGGCAACAAACCGTATATAAGAAGGACTACAAAACACCTGACTGGGCAAAGGGTGGTATTATGTACCAGATTTTCCCCGACAGGTTTAATATCGGAAAAACCCCAACCAAAGATTATCCCGACGACAGAATTGTTCACCAATCCACAAGTGAACTGCCTGTGTGGAAGCCAAACGAGCAAGGCAAAATACTCAACAACGACTACTATGGCGGTACACTTAAGGGTATTGAGGAAAAGCTTCCCTATATTTCCTCCTTAGGTGTAAATATCCTTTACCTCAACCCCATTTTTGAGGCACATTCAAACCACCGCTACAATACGGCAGACTACACAAAAATCGACCCTATGCTAGGTACTGATAAGGATTTTATAAGCCTTTGCAAAGCTGCTCACAAGCACGGCATAAGAGTGATTCTTGACGGTGTTTTCAGTCACACAGGTTCCGACAGCATTTACTTTAACCGCGAGGGACGCTACGGCAATGGTGGTGTGTGGCAGAACCGTGAATGTGAGTATAAGAACTGGTTCACCTTTGAAGAAAACGGCAAATACAAAAGTTGGTGGGGTATTGACACCCTCCCCGAAACGAATGAGACTGATCCCACATTTATTGAATATATCGCAGGCAAAAACGGAATCGCTCACAAGTGGCTTTCCCTTGGTGCAGACGGCTTCAGGTTGGACGTTGCAGATGAATTACCTGACGAATTTCTTGATGCCTTCTGCAGGAGTGTAAAGGCAGAAAACGAAGATTATCTCATTATCGGTGAAGTATGGGAGGATGCCACAAACAAATTCAGCCACGGTGGCAGACGTCGTTACCTTACAGGCGATCAGCTTGACAGTGTAATGAACTATCCCTTTGCAAGCGCCATAACCACCTTTATGCGCTACGGTGTGGCGGAGAGTTTTATGGAAAGTGTTGTTTCCATCTGTGAAAACTATCCTCCACAGGCACTCAATTGCCTTATGAACCACGTGGGCACTCACGACACAGCCCGGATACTCACATCGCTCATATATGAGGGCATTGAGCACAAGCCACGTCATTTACAGGCGAATTACAATCTCAGCTCCGAGGACAGAGCGCAGGCAATCAAACTCTTGAAAACCGCAACCGTATTACAGTACACTCTTCCCGGATTCCCTTCCGTATATTATGGTGATGAAGCAGGTGTCGAAGGTGGCGGTGACCCCTTTAACCGCACATTTTACCCCTGGGGTAATGAGGATAACGATTTATTGCAGTGGTACAGAATACTCGGCAAAATCAGGAATAATCTGCCTTGCCTTAAGGAGGGCAGGTTCATCCCATATTCTGCTATGCTTTCCTGTGTTGCTTACATCCGTGACAACGGCACTGAAAAAATAATGGTAATCGTAAATATGAATTACCACGAGATTGATTACAATCTGCCTGAAGAGTTCAGATTTAAACCCGAATTAATAAACAACACCGCAACCACGGGTTTTGTAAAAATCCCTGCTTACGGTGCAGTAATTATCAAAGCATAAAGAAACACGATTCTGAAAAAACAGAATCGTGTTTCTTTATTTGTTATTTTCTGGCATCAAAATAAACCTCACCCGGCTGCATTTCAATACCTTTTACCGCCATCAATTCCGATACGGTAACTATCTGGTATCCCTGTGAAACGAGCCACGGAACAATTTGCTCTGTTGCCTCGGCTGTTGACTCGTATAAATCGTGCATAAGGACGATATCGCCATCCTTCACGTTTGATTTGATTTTGTTTACAACCGCCTCTGCATTACGTGAGCTCCAATCCATAGTGTCAAGTGACCATTGGATAAGGGGCATTCCCACGTCCTCTTTGGGATTACTGCCTGTGTAACCACCCGGAGCTCTTGCAAGGGTAGGCATCTTGCCTGTCATATCCCTTACCTGATTATTAGTTTTGGCAATCTGATTTTTGATAGTTGCACTATCAGCTGAATTAAACATCACGTGGTTATAGGTGTGGTTAGCAATCTCACAGCCCAGCGCATTTTCCCGCTGTATGCAGGAGCTGAATTCGTTGAGACGTTCACCTACAACAAAGAATGTTGCTCTTCCGCCCACCTTCTGTAGGGCGTCAAGAATCCTGTTTGTTGCCTTTGTATTAGGACCGTCATCATAAGTGAGAGCCACCATAGGCTTGTGTGGGTCAACGCCATAAGCAGATGCAACCTGAGTATCAACCTCATCGCCCTGTTCAAGCTTAAGGGTAAGCTTGTATTTATTTACATCGCCATATACCGGGCTCTGATCAACGAACGAGAACACACCGGGGCCGAAGGATCCAACCTTTTGCCAATTATCACCCTTGCCTGTTGATTTATACAGAACAAACTCCTTGCACTCAGCGGCAGGCTTAGTCCAGCTGAGTTTAATACCTGATGGTGAAAGATCTGCCTTAAGCTTTGAAACAGGCAGATGCTTAAGAGTGAATCCCTCAGCAATATAGCTACCCTTAGTGTCACCCTTTACAGCGCAGACGGTATAGGTATATTCCGCACCCTTTTCAACATCATAATCCACGGTGAAATTCTGCTTGTTGCTTGTGAGTGTTTTAACAGTTGTCCACTTGGTCTGCTCCGCGGTTTTCCTGTAAACAACGTAGCCTGTTGCGGAGTTCTTAAGAGCCCATACAACCCTTATTCCGTCACTTGTACTCTCACATAGCATATTAACCGGAGCTGTGTATGCTCTGCATTCTGTTGTTTCATCGTAGGCACTCAATATACCCTCGTTATTTTTCGCCTTTATTGTATATGTGTAAATTGTGTTATCCTGAATATCCTTATCAAAATAGCTGTTTTTGTCAGTTTCACCAAGGAGCTTCCACTCCTCACCACTCTTGCGATAAACGTTGTACTTCTCTGCACCCGCTGATTCATTCCATCTGACTGAAATACCATTATTATAGTTAGCAGATTTCAGTCCTGCAGGTGCTTCTATATAGAAGGAACTGACACCCATACGGTCATAGCCGCTGTAAAGACCGTCTTTTTTTGCGAGCACTGTATAGCTGTACTTTACTCCGCTCTTAGCACTTTCATCCGTATAAGTTGAACTGTCAGAAGGTCCGAGCTTCGTCCACTTGTTTTCTCCATCAGCTTTGCGGTAAACTATATATTGGTCGGCACTTCCTGTCTTTTTCCAGGAAATTTCTATGCCCTTATTAACATTCTTGGCTTTTATAAGATGGGGTGCTTTAACGTACACATCACTTTTTTTATATTCGTGAGCACTTCTGTAATCGCCCTTGTGGGCTACCACGGTGTACTCATAGCTTTCGCCCTCGCAAACTTCCTTATCATTATAAGCGCAGATGGTGTCGCCTTGAATATCAGCAAGCTTCACAAGGTTGTCCTCTGCCCTTTTGTAAACAACGTAACCCTCTGCACCGTGGGAGATATTCCAAACGACCTCAACACAATCCACACCGGGAGTTGCATATTTAAGGGAAGGCTTACTGAGATATGTAATTGTTGCATCCTCTGTTTTACGGCTTTTTCTCATGCCGTTATATGCCTTCACGGTATAATTATATTCCTTACCGCTTTTTGCCTCAGTATCGCAAAAGCTGTCGCCCTCATCTGCCTTGATTTTGGCAAGCTTGTCCTTACCGCCGCCCTCAAGTGCCTCGCGATAAATGATGTAGCCGTCAACATCTTCAACCGCAGACCAGGTGATAATCACACCCCCATCGCCGTTATCCGCAGTTATTTCGGCAGGTGCGGTTATACCTATGCCCGCATTGGCAATAACGGCGATACCGCACATCACCGCAATAACCAATACAAAAACCATAACCGCTGTCCTGATACTTCTGTTCAACGCAACTTCCCCCATAAATTTCTTATACGTTACATTATATTACTATATTTCAAAAATCACAATAAATATTATTTAATTTTCTGTAAAGTTTTGATGAAATTTCATATATTATAATGGTATTTGACAACAAACAATAAAGATATTAAAATATGAAACAATAAAATTCATTTCAAAGAGGTTTCTATGAACGTTTACGATTTTGATAATACAATTTATGACGGTGAAAGCGTTGTGGATTTTTTCCTTTATTATTGCAAAAAGGACAAGGCCCTTATTAAATTTCTGCCTTCACTTATGCTTGCGCTGATAAAGTACAAGCAGGGCAAGGTCACCGTTGAAGGTGCCCTTAATAAATACGGCAGGCAATTCAGTGAGTTTTACAAAAAGAATATTGGCATCGGTGACGACCTTGTTGATTTCTGGGACACTCATATGCACAAAATCAAGCCGTTTTATGAAGAGATCCGAAGTGATGACGACCTGATTATCTCAGGCTCTCCTGAAATCTCTCTTGATATCATCTGCAAAAGACTGGGAATAAAAAGATACATCGGTAGTCTTATTGATAACAAAACAGGTGAAATCACCAGACTCTGTATACGGGAGAAAAAGGTTGAAGCATTTTTCAAAGAATATCCCGACGCGGAAATTGAAAATTTCTATACTGATTCTGTAAACGACACACCCCTTATTGAAATAAGCAAAAATGCTTACCTTGTTAAAGGCAATAAAATCACAAAAATAAAATAAAAGTAAAATCGGTTGACGAATTTTTTTGTTCGCCAACCGATTATTTGTTTTTAACTTATTTAAGCTTTGATTTTACGATTATCTCGGCGGCTGCAAGCGCATCACTGATTTTCGTGATATCCTTACCGCCTGCCATAGCTGAGTCAGGCTTACCGCCACCTGAACCACCTGCAACAGTTGCAACCTCGCGAACAATGTTACCTGCGTGTGCACCATTTGCAATAGCATCCTTACCGCAATAGCAAGCAAATGAACAAGTACCCTTACCGCTCTGCTCTGCTGCAAGGACAACAACAATATCGTCGCCTTTATCCTTGGATGAGTCAAGCATTGAACGGAGTGCGTTTGCATCTGCCTCACCGAGATTTGCAGTAATAAGCTTAACTGCGCCAAGGTCTTTTACATTGTCAAAGAGGCTGCCTGCCTTTGCCTTTGCAATTTCCGCCTTGAGGTCCTGAAGCGATTTTTCTGTTGCCTTAAGCTCCTGTGTGAGAGATGCTGCTTTAACTGCAAGATCCTTAACGTTCGCAAGCTTCATAGAAGCTGCTGTATCGTGAATGAGCTGCTCGCGTGAGTTAAGATAATTGATAACACCCTTACCTGTAACGCCCTCAATGCGCCTTACACCAGCTGCAACAGATGATTCGGAAACAATACGGAAAAGACCGATGTTACCTGTATTTGAAACATGTGTACCACCACAAAGCTCCGTGGAGAAATCACCTGCAGAAACAACACGCACTGTGTCACCATACTTTTCACCGAAGAGAGCCATCGCCCCCTTCTTCTTAGCATCATTAATGCTCATTTCCTCTGTAACAACGGGCATTGCAGAAAGAATAATATCATTCACCCTATTTTCGATTGTTGTGATTTCCTCTGCAGTAAGAGCTGAAAAATGTGAGAAGTCAAAACGCACAGCCTCATCGTTAACAAGCTGACCTGCCTGCTCAACGTGTGTGCCGAGAGTTTCTCTGAGAGCCGCCTGTAAAAGGTGTGCTGCTGTGTGGTTGCGCATAATTGCTCTGCGACGGTCAGCATCAACAACTACCTTAACTGTGTCACCAACGTTTATACCGTCACCCTCAACAATTGTACCCTGATGAAGAATTGTACCGTCTGCTGTCTTTGTGGTATTTGTTACATTAAACACTGTGTCACCGATTGATATAACGCCTGTGTCACCAACCTGTCCACCGCTTTCTGCATAGAAGGGAGTTTCACTGAGTACAATGACAGCATCTGTATCAACACCTGCAAATTCAACCTTTTCACCGTTTGCAGCAATGCTTTGAACTTTGCCCTTGCCCTCTGTTGCACCGTAGCCTGTAAAGGTTGTTGCGCCACATTCATTAAATGAAATATCAGAGCCCTTCCAGCCCTCAGTACCTGCAACCTTACGAGCAGCTTTTGCCTTAGCCTTAGCCTCTGCAAGGAATTGCTCAAATTCCTCATTATTAACTGTCATACCGTTTTCTTCGGCAATTTCACGAGTAAGGTCAATAGGGAAGCCAAATGTATCCTGAAGCTTGAAAGCATCTGCACCTGATAGAACAGTGCCCTCAGTTTTTTTCATCATATCATTTAGTAGCTCAAGACCGCTGTCGATTGTCTTATAGAAGCTATTTTCTTCCATAGCGATAACCTTGATAATATAATCCTGCTTTTCGCGAAGACCCGGATAAGCGTTTTCATTTTCTTTAATAACAGTTTCGCAAACCTCTGCAAGGAAAGGTCTGTCAATACCGAGAAGTCTGCCGTGACGTGCGGCACGTCTGAGAAGACGACGAAGAACGTATCCTCTGCCCACGTTTGAGGGAAGAACGCCGTCACCAATCATAAAAGTTGTTGAACGGATATGGTCTGTAATAACACGGAGTGATATATCACTCTTTTCGTTCTCGTGATACTTGACGCCTGCAATCTCCGTAACGTGCTTCATAATGTTCTGCACGGTGTCAACCTCGAAGATATTGTGAACATCCTGTGCGATACAAGCAAGTCTTTCAAGACCCATACCTGTGTCAATATTGGGGTTTGCAAGAGGTGTGTAATTGTTCTTACCGTCGTTTTCAAACTGTGTGAAAACAAGATTCCAGAACTCAACATAACGGTCACATTCACAACCAACTTTACAGTCGGGGCTACCGCAACCGTACTTTTCGCCACGGTCATAGTAAAGCTCTGAGCAAGGACCGCAGGGACCCTGACCGTGCTCCCAGAAGTTATCCTCCTTACCAAAGCGCACCATATGGTCGGGATTCACTCCAACATCCTTGGTCCAGATATCATAAGCTTCGTCATCATCAAGATAAACACTGCAATAGATTTTATCGGGGTCCATTTCCATAACCTGAGTACAGAACTCCCAAGCCCACGGAATAACCTCTTTTTTGAAATAATCACCAAAAGAGAAGTTACCGAGCATCTCGAAATATGTGCCGTGACGTGCAGTAATACCAACACGCTCGATGTCGGGTGTACGGATACACTTCTGACAGGTGGTAACTCTCTTTCGAGGGGGAGTTTCTTCACCCGTGAAATATTTTTTCATTGGTGTCATACCTGCATTGATAAGAAGAATACTTTTATCACCCTGAGGTACAAGAGGGAAGCTGGGAAGTCTGAGATGGTCTTTACTCTCAAAAAATTTGAGATACATCTCACGGATTTCGTTAAGACCTGTCCATTTCATAATATCACTCCTATAATTTGGCGCATATTGGCGCCCCTTAATTTTGAAATTAAAATAAAAAATGTGTTTGTACGCTTCGGGACGGAATAACCGCGGTACCACCCGAATTGTGCAAAACACACCAACTCTTGTAACAGTTAACGCCTGTCAACGCGTCGTTTACGACGAGGCTCAGTAAGTAGCAGATAATTCTCCGACAAAGGGCTCACACCAACCGCCCCCTCTCTGGGTGCCGTACCGAAAAATCATTCTCACATCTCAGCCGATTCACATATACAATAGTATTATATTAAAAATTACCGCAAAGTCAAGTTTATTTTTATACAAATAACCACACTACAGCGAAATGCCCAACACAATGCACAAAAATACGTTCACTAATAGGTCAAAGTAACCAAACATACATTTTTTTCAAAAAAAGACTTTACTTTATTACGCTAAAGTGCTAAAATGACAGCACAAATTTAAGTGGACATTCCACTATGGAGGAAATTACTATGAACAAGAAAATTTTAGCAATCATAATGAGCATCGTGCTCGTTGCAGGTATTGTTTGTGCATTTGCTGCTTGTAATAATGATGCAGGCGAAGCAAAAGAGCCCGCAGGCGAGACAGAAGCTGCTGCATCAGACATCGCTTACATCAAAGACAAGGGCGAAATGATTATCGGTATTACATACTTCGCTCCCATGAACTATCTTGACGATAACAATGAGCTCATCGGCTTTGAAACAGAGTTCGCAAAGGCTGTTTGTGCTAAGCTTGGTGTTGAAGCAAAGTTCCAGGAAATCAACTGGACAGCTAAGGAAACTGAGCTTGCTGCAAAGAATATCGACTGTATCTGGAATGGTATGACAATCACTCCCGAGAGACAGGAAGCAATGGCTATCTCAACTCCCTATATGGCAAACAAGCAGGTTCTCGTTGTTAAGGCTGACAGACTCGATGAAATCAAAGCTCTTGCAGATGCAAAGGGTCTCAACATTGTAGCAGAAAAGGAATCTGCAGGTGAAGGCGTTGCTCTTGAGGATGCTTTCTTTACAGAGGCAAACTACACAGCAGTTGATACTCAGTCAAAAGCTCTCACCGAGGTTATGTCAGGTACAGCAGATGGTTGCGTAGTTGACTATGTTGCATCAATCGGTATGATCGGTGAAGGCACTGACTTCGAGGATCTCGTTGTTGTTGACACACTTGCATTCGCTGATGAGCAATACGGTATCGCATTCCGCAAGGGTGCTGACACAGCTGACGAAGTAAACAAGGCTATCTCTGAGCTTGTTGCTGACGGCACACTTGCAGAAATCGCAGCAAAGTACAAACTTGCAGAGCAGATTATCGCAGAATAATTTTCGGAGGAATTTATAATGACTTTTGACAAGGTTACATTAGACCTGTTAGAAGGCTTCCTTCAGAACTGTGAAGTTTTTATACTTACTCTTTTGGTGGCTATACCCCTGGGGCTTATAATATCTTTTGGCTCTATGGCAAAGTTCAGACCAATAAAATATTTAACAAAGGCAATAGTTTGGGTCATCAGGGGTACTCCCCTGATGCTCCAACTTTTTGTTGTTTATTATGTACCGGGTCTTGTTTTTCAAGCCCCCTTCAAATCCCGTATGACTGCGGCTCTTATTGCCTTTGTCATTAACTATGCTTGTTATTTCTCGGAGATTTTCAGGGGCGGGATTGAAAGTATTCCAAAAGGACAGTATGAAGCAGGTCAGGTTTTGGGTATGACCAAAACCCAGGTTTTCTTTAAGGTTATTCTTATGCAGGTTGTAAAGAATATAATTCCGCCCATGAGTAACGAAATCATTACACTTGTTAAGGATACATCCCTTGCACGTGTTATTGCCATACCTGAAATTCTTATGGCAGCAGAACGTTTCTCAGGCAGAGGTCTTATTTGGCCCCTGTTCTACACAGGTGTATTCTTCCTGTTATTCAATGGTGTTCTTACAATCCTGTTCAGTAAAATTGAGAAGAAGTTTGATTACTACAAAAACTAAGGTTTGAAAGGAGCTTTTATATGTCTGTACTTGAAGTAAAGAATCTTAAAAAGAGTTTCGGAAAAACCGAGGTTTTGAAGGGTGTCAGCTTTGATCTTAACGAGGGTGAGGTTCTCAGCATTATCGGGTCATCCGGTAGCGGCAAAACAACTATCCTCCGTTGTATTAATCAGCTTGAAACTGCTGACGAGGGCTTTATAAGCGTTGCGGGCGAGATTTTCTTCGACGGTAGCGTCGGTAAGGAAAGTGCCAAGGAGCGACGCAGGCAACAGCTTCTTGTTGGTCTTGTATTCCAGGATTTCCATCTTTTTCCCCAGTACACTGTGCTTAAAAATGTAACCCTTGCCGCAGAATTACTCGCAAAAGAAGGCGAGGATTATAAGCACAACAAAAAAAAGATTCACGATGAAATCGAGGAAAAAGCAAAGGTTCTGCTTGGCAAAGTTGGTCTTTCTGATAAGTTGAACAACTATCCTTGCGAGCTTTCAGGTGGTCAGAAGCAGCGTGTTTCAATTGCACGTGCACTGATGCTTGAACCAAAGGTCCTCTTCTTTGATGAACCCACCTCTGCACTTGACCCCGAACTTACAGGTGAAATTCTCAAGGTTATAAAAAGCCTTGCGGAGGAGAATATGACAATGGTAATCGTTACCCACGAAATGTCATTTGCAAGGGCTGTTTCCACAAAGGTTATCTTTATGGATAACGGCGTTATTGAAGAAGCAGGCACACCCGAAGAGGTTTTCGACAACCCGAAATCACAAAGAACAAAAGAATTTATTTCAAAATTTGATGATTAATATCAAACTCATTCAGTCGCGGCTGAATGAGTTTTTTCTTTCATACAACGACACACTTGTACATACATTGTAGTATGGAGGTGTCATTATGACAGATGATAAAAAAGGTTTGATTCCGCACAACTGTATTCTGGAAGATAGAAAAAGACTTTCCGTCTCAGGGGTAAACGACGTAGACAGCTTCGATGAGGCTGTAATCGTAGCCAGAACCGACTTTGGTGAGCTGACCGTAAGCGGTGAAAGGCTACATATAACCAAGCTCTCTCTTGAAGTTGGTGAACTTGCCATTGAGGGTAATATACATTCCCTTACATACACAGACGTTGCCGAAAAAAGCGGCGGCTTCTTTTCAAAGGTATTCCGATAATGTACTCTGTACCCCAAAGCCAACAGCTGACAATTTTCCTTTGCTCCCTGGGAGCAGGCTTTTTACTGGGTGTTCTGTATGACGTAATGAGAGCTTTACGGCTGTCCTTCACCACATCGAAAGCTGCGGTTATTATATTTGATATTGTATATTTCCTACTATGCGGTGTGCTGAGTTTTCTGTTTATTTTGTCACTCAATAAGGGCGAAGTGCGGTTTTATATCATTGCGGGTGAGATAATCGGATGGGGGTTCTACTACATTTCCCTGGGGATTGCGGTTATCAGAATGACCGATATCCTTGTAGGTGCCTTCCACAGGGCAAGAGCCATTGTTTTCAAGGTAATATCCGCCCCATTCCGTCTTATATATCGGGGTCTTACCCGCATTTCTTTTGAAATGTCCTCGCTTATTAAAAAAACTGAAAAAAAGTCAGAGAAAATACGAAAAAAACACTTGCCAAAACTACGTCTGTATGTGTATAATTTATTTGGTATAATATCGACAGGTAGAAATGTTCAAAGGAAAGGCGGTCAGGGCTTTGGCAAACGCAAAAACAAAAAAGAAAAGGAAACAGATTGCTCCTGTTAGCATAATTGTTTTTGTTCTGTGCGCTTGTATTGTTTTGTATTTTGTTGTAAGCATTGTTAAAAAGCAGATTGAAATCAACAAGAATACAGACACCCGTAATGAGCTCGTGTCAGTTCTCGAAAGCCGTCAGGCTGAGAACGAGGAGCTTGAGGCTGCCATTTCTGAAGGCGACGAAAGTGCACTTGCCGAGGAATATGCCAGAAAAAAGGGTTATGTTATGCCCGACGAGCGTGTTTACGTGGACATAACTCCCGGCGAAGAACAATAAAAATCAATCGAGGTAAACAAAAGGTATGGCAGTAGAAATCGGCGCGATTCTTGACGGCAAGGTAACAGGCATCACAAACTTCGGAGCATTTGTAGAGCTCCCCGACAAAACAACAGGTATGGTACATATTTCAGAGGTTTCCGCATCTTTTATCAAAGATATTCACGAGAAGCTTTCCGAAGGTGACCAGGTTAAGGTCAAGGTTATTGACATTAACGAGAAAGGCAAGGTGGCTCTTTCTATTAAAAAAGCCCTCCCCAAGGAGGAAGAATCAAAACCGAAGAAGCCCGCAGGAGATAAAGGCAGACGCTCACAGCCTCAGGTATGGACCGGCACACAGAAGTCCGAGCCTGAAAAAATGTCATTTGAGGATATGATGGCAAAGTTCAAATCCGTAAGTGACGAAAAAATGAGCGACCTTAAGAAAAACTCAGCCGCCAAAAGAGGTACGTCCACACCCCGACGCGGTGGCGGAAGTCCTCGCGGATTATAAATTACCATAACCGTGTCTTATGACACGGTTATATATTTAGAAAGTGTTTTTTTGAGAGAAATAAGAGCAAAGGTTATTGAGGATACTGTTGCAGAGCTTTTTACGGAAGCAAATTCATTTTTGCCTGAGGCGCTTGAAAGCAGGATTCACTCTGCTGCAGAAGCGGAAACAAGCGAAATTGCCAAAAGTATATTCTGCAATATGTGCAAAAATCTTGACTGTGCAAGGGAGCTTAATATCCCCATTTGTCAGGATACGGGAATGGCAGTTCTTTTTTGCGAATTAGGCCAGGACATCCACGTGGTTGACGGTGACTTCAACACTGCAATCAACAATGGTGTAAAAAGAGCATACCTTGACGGCAAAATGCGTTGTTCAATTGTTGCTGACCCCATCCGCAGAGGTAATACAGGTGACAATACTCCCGCACTGGTACACCTTTCTCTCGTCCCCGGTGACAAAATAAAACTCACCGCCGCACCCAAGGGTTTCGGCAGTGAAAATATGAGTCAGGTTAAAATGTTCACACCCTCTGCAACCATTGACGACATCGTTGACTTCGTTGTAAACGTGGTCAAGACGGCAGACGCTAACCCCTGTCCTCCCGTTGTGCTCGGTGTTGGTATGGGCAGTGATTTCGAGGGCGTGGCTCT